>NZ_JBGTHY010000248.1:0-23109 GCF_041745955.1 Pricia sp. | reverse complement strand
AACCGCTGCCGCGAACGCAAAAGGTGTTCCCCTGTATGAATATTTGGGCGAGGGAAAAGGCAATTTGATTCCCTTGAACGAAATTCAAATTCTTGGTGGCGGGGCCCATGCCGATTGGGCGAACGATATCCAGGATTTCCTTGTAATTGCGATAGGCGCAAAGACGTATGGGGAAACCCTTGAAATCACCCATAATATTTATCATGCGGCGGGCGAAGTCATGAAAGCCCGTGGAAAATGTATGGGAATCGCCGACGAAGGTGGTTGGTGGCCGGACTATAAAAGGAATGAAGAAGCGTTCGAGGTGTTGCTTGAAGCTATTGAGAAAGCTGGGTACGTAGCCGGAAAAGATGTCGCGATATCCTTGGATATTGCCGCAAGCGACCTTTATGATGGTACTAGCTACAATCTGCCGCTTGACAATAAGTCATACAGCCCTGATGAATTCTACGATTGCCTTAAATCATGGTGCAAGAAATATCCTATCATTTCCATTGAAGATCCCTTCGCCGATACCGATTTTAAGAATTGGAAACGCTTTACCGCCGAAATGGGTTCAAAAATCCAAATTATCGGTGACGATTTGTTCACCACCAATTTGAAACGCATTCAGGAAGGTATTGATCAAGATTTGGCCAATTCGGTGTTGATTAAATTGAACCAGATAGGCACGGTCTCCGAGACTATTCAAGCCATACATTTGACCCAAGACGCCGGCTGGCTTCCGGTCGTTTCCGCCCGATCAGGGGAAACGGAGGACGCTTTTATAGCTCACCTAGCTGTGGCTACCAACGCTGGCCAACTCAAGGTAGGATCGTTCGCGAGAAGTGAACGCATGGTCAAATGGAACGAAAACATCAGAATTCAACGTCAATTGGGTAAGCGTGCCAAATTTATTGGTGCGGGAATTTATAAGGGCATACTGAACGTGTAGCAGTAAGGTGCTATGCCATGCAAATACATTCCGGAAATCAAGGGAAAATCACAGGAGGAAATAACTAAATACCTATTATATGAACCGATTGGACAATAAAGTAGCATTGATTACTGGCGCGGCCGATGGCATAGGATTGGCCATCAGTAAGTCATTTGCCAAGGAAGGCGCCCTAGTGGTGATGAGCGATATCAATATCGAAAAATGTGAAACAGAGGCAAGAAACATCGTTCAGGATTCAGGTAAAGCAGTTGCAAAAAAGTGTGATGTTGGGAATTCGGAAGAGGTGGAAGAATTGTTAGCTTTTACCATAGGGACTTACGAAAGGGTCGATGTCCTGGTGAACAATGCGGCGGTGGCCATTTCCGGGAATATTACGGAAATGCCTGAAGAGGATTGGGACGTGCTGATGAACGTCAACCTTAAAAGTATATATAGAACAATCAAGGCAACACTTCCTATAATGTTAAGGCAAAAATCCGGAAGTATCATCAATATGTCCTCTGCCCAGGCGTTACGCTCTTTTGATAATTGGACTGCCTATGCGGGGGCAAAAGGGGCCATGATAGCAATGACCAATCAATTGGCCGGACAATTTGGCGATAAGAGGGTACGCTTCAATACCATTTCCCCGGGTGCCATCATGACCCCCATGAACGAAAAAAGGATAGAAAAGGAAGGCGACGCGTATTTGCGGGAAAGCAAAAAGATGAGCCCTATGCATCGCATGGGCACATCGAAAGAAGTCGCAATGACCGCCGTTTTTCTGGCCTCGGACGAATCCTCGTTTATAACCGGTGAGGATATTAAGGTCGATGGTGGTCTGTGTACAGTGCCTCGATATGATGAAGGGTAAGAAACTTTTGCTTAGAAAAGTAGTGTTCGATACGGTATAAATATTTTCGGCTAATATAGATACCGTCAAAAACGATGCCCTTGGAGAACGGACTGAATATGTCCACCTGTATATACATAATGAATATATTTTTATTACTTTAGGGCGGCTAGATACTTCGCCACAAATGCTACTTATTTGAAATCACAATAAACAAGGCAATTCATGTTGAAAAAAAACCTTTTGGTTCTTTTGTTTTCCCTGATTGGGGCTTTTACCTTTGGTCAGAAAACGATTTGGGAAATTGGGAAATCCGATAACAGTGCTTCCGAATTTGCCTTGGCCCCTTCAGACTATAACCAGTTTCTGGAAAAGGACTTTGGATGGGAAGACCGCTTTTTTGCGGTTGGTTTTTCTAAAATAGAAAAGGACTTTCCCTATGTGTTACCGGGTGCTGTGGATTATTGGGGCGGGACTTCCGGTTTAGCGGGAATCCGACCGCATGAATTGAATCTTCTGTTCGCGTTAAAAGGGCAGTTAGAAGCCGGCAAATGGCAATTGGTAATCGATATTCTGGACTGCAGCCCTGAAACTCCACCACTTCTCAAGGTAACCGTAAACGGTAAATCGTGGAAATTCAGGTTAAACAAAGGGAATAGTGAGGATGCACTGAAAGGCACCGGCACCAAATATCGGGAACAAAAGTTGGAAGTACCTTTAGCCCCCGAGCTCTTAAAAAATGGGGGCAATGAAATACAGCTTACTAGCTTGGAGGGTAGTTGGTTGGTTTTTGACCAGATAAAACTACAAGGGCCGAAAAATGCCGAACTCGTAATCCCCCAGAAACTTTTTCTGCGGAATACGAATGCTGCCGACTATGAGGTTAAGGAAGATGGCAACCGGTCTCAACCTTTGTTGGTGGATGTCCAACATTTGGAAGGCACTCCCGATCTCAGCGTAAACTTGGATGGCAAGGAAATTTTCCGTGAAAAAGTAGCGAACGGAGCCCCTATTTTTGAAGTTTGCATGGAGGCCGTTTCCGAAAATCGTTCTAGCGTATATGAAGTTTTTGTGGACAATATGCCAGTAAAAAAAGGAGAGGTTATTCGGGGCCCAAAACGAGAGACTTCCATTTCGGACTATATTGACACAAAAATCGGCACCGGTCATTCACGGTGGATGATCGCACCTGGACCCTGGATGCCTTTTGGCATGGTCAAAATCAGTCCCGATAATCAGTCCAAAGGCTGGCAGGCAGGTTACCAACCTACTTTTGAAAATGTGGGCGCCTTTAGCCATATTCACGAATGGACCATGGCCGGGCTGGGTACCTTGCCCACTAACGGCCCCTTAAAAACCAAAGTCGGAGAGCCAGAAAACCCAGACGATGGTTATCGTTCCAGAGTAGATAAAACGACCGAAATAGCCCCATTGGGATATTACTCCGTTATTTTAAGCGATTACGATATCAAGGCCGAGCTTACCGCAACTACCCGCTGCAGCTTCCAACGCTATACCTATCCCCAAAAAGTACCACATTCCAGAATTCTGATAGATCTGAAAATACCCGCGGAATATGATTATCGTATCGAAAAGGCGTTTTTGGAAAAGGTAGGGCCGAATAAAATTGTGGGATACAGTAGGCAAATAACTTCCTCGGTCTGGGGGGAGCGGCACTACCGAAAGCAAATGGTAGAGAACGGGGACGAACCGAAACCATGGGACGATATTGAGCAGGACTATACCGTTAATTTTGTCATGGAATTCGACAGGCCGATCAAGAAATTCGGAATTTGGGTCGCCGGAAAGGACGAGGGTCCGGGCGATACTATATTGGTGGAGGACAAGGACAGATTGACCCTTGAAAAGCCCGAGGATGTGGTTGCCTTTGTTGAATTCGATACTTCCGAAGAACAGGTTGTACAGACCAGGACGGGGCTATCGTATGTAAGCATTGAAAATGCGGCATTGAACCTGCAAAAGGAAATCGTGCAACCTTTTGGATGGGATTTCGAAAAAGTAAGGAAAAATCAGGAAAATGTCTGGAACGATCTATTGAAAAGAATCCAGATTACTACGAAGGATAGAAAGGAAAAAATCCGGTTCTATTCCAACATGTACCGCGCTATCGTAAGCCGGAATATCTTTAGCGATGTGGACGGGAGTTGGATGGACGCCACAGAAAAGCTCCAAAAATTTAAGGATCCAAACGGGGTAGCTCTGGGTTGCGACGCTTTCTGGAATACCTTTTGGAACCTCAATCAGTTTTGGAATCTGGTGGTGCCTGAGTGGTCCTCCAAATGGGTGAATTCCCAATTGGCCATGTACGATGCCAACGGCTGGTTAGCAAAAGGGCCCGCCGGCATGGAGTACATTCCCGTTATGGTCGCCGAACACGAAATTCCGCTGATCGTAAGTGCCTATCAGATGGGAATCCGTGATTTTGATTCCCAAAAAGCGTTCGAAGCGGTTCATAAAATGCAAACGACCCAAGGGGAGGCCGTAGGCCATGGATTTGCTGGAAATCGGGACCTGGAAGCCTACTTGAAATACAAGTATGTACCCTATAATAAGGGAAGGTTTTCCAATACCCTGGAATATTCCTTTGATGATTTTGCTGTATCACAATTGGCCAAGGCCTTGGATAAAGAGGATGCTTTTCAGCAATTCATTGACCGAGCCTACTGGTGGAAGAATGCGATAGACCCCGAAATAGGGTTCGCAAGGTTACGACATTCGGACGGCACTTGGTACAAGGATTTCGACCCGATAAAAACGGGGGGTAACCATCAATATGTAGAAGGCAACGCATGGCAACTCTCTTTTTTTGTACCCCAAGATGTTCCTGCATTGATTGAGATGATAGGGGAGAAACAGTTTGTAGATCGATTGGATGAAGGCTTTAAGGTGAGCAGTCCATGGCGGTACAATGCCCCGAACGAACTGTATTGGGATTTTCCGGTGACGCAGGGCAACCAACAGTCCATGGATTTTTCCTACTTGTTCAATTGGGCCAAACGGCCTTGGCTTACCCAAAAATGGAGCCGGGATATCATGCAGCGGTATTATGGTTTTGGTATCTCGAATGCCTATCTGGGCGATGAAGACCAAGGCCAAATGAGTGCCTGGTTCGTTATGTCGGCCCTTGGGCTCTTCCAGACCGATGGTGGCACCAGGGAAACACCAATATATGAAATCGGTAGCCCCCTATTTGAAAAAACGGTTATCGAACTCGGTGGCGTTTATGGGCGTGGAAGTACTTTTACCATAGAGGCCAAAAATTCATCCTATCTCAATAAATACGTTCAAAGTGCCACCTTGAACGGAAAAGAGCTTAGAAACTTTTGGTTCCCAGCTTCCGAACTATTGCACGGTGGTATGCTTCAGCTGGTGATGGGTCCGGAACCGAATAAAACATGGGGCGTCGAAAATATGCCATCTAGTCCTAGATAGGTACGATAGACAGAAACCAAATAAAACGATAAACAAATAGCGATGAAAAGACTGCTAAAATCGGAAAAATGGGCCGCTTTGCCAATGCGTCCAGGTTTTGGGTCGTTTATGCACCCGACGGACGGAAAGCTTCAATTGATCAAACAATTGGGGGTCGACGATATTATTCTGAACATGTACAAGAACAACCTGATAGACACCAATTTTGACGATTTGCCCTTACCGGGCGACCATCAATGGGAGTTCAAGGATTTGTTGATGTTACGCAAAAGGGTGGAAAATGCGGACATTAGGTTATTGGCGCTCGAAAATATGCCATTTGCATTTTATGACAAATTGATGATGGGTCAGCCCGGGCGTGAAGAGCAACTAAAGCACGTTCAGGAAACCGTTTTCAATATGGGAAGGGCCGGAATACCTGTTTTGGGCTATGGATGGACACCCACGGGGGTGTGGAGATCTTCTACCACCTATCGCATTCGGGGAGGGGCACAGGCCATGAGCGTTGATCTGGACGATTTTAAAAATGCCCCGCTTTCCCATGGAAGGGAATATTCCGAGGAAGAAATGTGGGACTATTATCAGTACTTCTTGGAAGGTGTGCTGCCCGTTGCCGAAGAAGCGGGGGTGACACTTGCCGTTCATCCCAATGATCCCCCGACACCTAAATTGGCGGGCGTTCCACAACTTTTACGAAGTTTCGATGCCTATAAAAAGGCCATGGAACTGGTGGAAAGTGAAAACCATGGTTTACAGTACTGCTTGGGAAATTTCTCGGAAATGGGTGCGGATATCGACGAAGTGACCGAACATTTCGGGAAGCAGGATAAACTGGTCTATGTGCATTTTCAAACGGTTTCCAATCCCCTGCCAAAATTTAATGAGGTCTTTGTCGATATGCCCGGCTATTACAATCCCTTTAAGGTACTCAAAAAATTAAGGGAAGTCGGTTTTACCGGGATGATCATGCCCGGTCACGTGCCCAAAATTATTGGCGACGGGGCTTGGGAAGAAAGGGGCCGGTCTTTTACTATCGGGTACATTAAGGGTATCATGGCCGCTTTAGATAACGGACTTTAAACTACTGCGTCAATGAATCAACGGATGGTTTACAAATTGGCCACAATCGCCTCGCTCGGTGGGTTTTTGTTCGGTTTCGATACCGCTGTTATCTCTGGTACTATCGGGTTTGTAACGAATCAGTTTGATCTGGATGCCCTGGTTCAGGGTTGGTACGTAAGTTGTGCCTTGGTGGGCACTATTATTGGAACCTTGGTGGCGGGAATTCTAAGTGACCGCTACGGCCGAAAGGAAGTGCTTGTCGTATCGGGAATACTGTTCGGACTATCCGCTGCTGGCTGTATGCTGGTGAACGACTTCAACTATCTGATCACTTACAGATTTATAGGGGGTATAGGCGTCGGTATTGCCTCCATTTTATCCCCGTTGTACATATCCGAAATTGCCCCTGCACTGATTAGGGGCAGGTTGGTATCCCTATACCAATTGGCAATTACCCTCGGTATTTTGGTCGCGTATTTCACCAATGCCTGGTTTCTTGAACTGAGCCTCTCGAGTACCTTCGATAATACCAGTGAGGCAACCCAAAAGATATTTGTAGACCAAGTGTGGCGGATTATGTTGGGAAGCGAGGTGGTGCCCGCCTTCCTTTTTCTGGTCTTGTTGTTTTTTATCCCCAAAAGCCCAAGATGGCTTTTGAGCAAGGGCCAAGAAGCCAAGGCAGAGCAAATCTTGGCTACAATCGTGGGCAAGTCCGAGGCAGCAAGGGAATTGAACCTTCACCGATCTAATTTAAAGAAAGAAACTGCCGGAATCAAAACCATTTTCAAGGGAGGTTTTAAAACGGCAATGATCGTGGGGATTGTCCTGGCCATTTCTACCCAATTATGCGGAATTAATGCGGTAATCTATTATGGCCCCCGCCTTTTGGAAGAGGCCGGCTTTCAATTGGGAGATGCCCTTGGCGGCCAAGTTATCATAGGTATCGTAAACGTATTGGCCACCTTGATCGCCATTTGGAAAATCGATCAATTCGGGCGTAGAAGACTACTGCTTGTCGGTATTACAGGTATCATCCTGTCCTTGATTACAATCGGCACATTGTTCTATCTTGAAGTGGACAGTCCGTACCTGCTTATCACCTTCATTCTTTTGTTCGTGGGCTGTTTCTCTTTTTCTTACGGCCCAGTTGTCTGGGTACTACTGTCAGAGATTTATCCGACAAATATCCGGGGTTTTGCGATGTCAATCGCCACATTTGCGCTATGGATCGGCGCAACAAGTGTAGGTCAAATGGTGCCCTGGCTGCTTGAAAACCTGAAGCCCTTCGGAACATTTTGGCTCTTTGCGCTGTTTACCCTGCCCTCGGTATATGTGGTACTAAAGATATTGCCTGAGACCAAAGGTAAAACGTTGGAGGAAATCGAAAGATATTGGTTAGAAAATTAGAAAATGGAAGCACATTGGCCAATTAGCAAAGCTAAAAAAACATGACCATACCCTGAATGAGGTAGTTTTAAGATGAAATAAAATCAACACTCTTCTTAGGTGTTAACCGCCAACCAAGCCATCAGCCCACCACCAATTTCCAAAGCGGATTCGTCAATAGTAAAAGTTGGGGTATGCAGACCGAACGTGATCCCCTTTCCGATTTTGCCTACGCCCAACATATAAAAGCTGGCCGGATTTTTCTGGGAGTAGTAGGCAAAATCCTCCGCAGCCATCCATTGGTCCAGCTCAATGACATTTTCAGAGTCCAAATAGCTTTTGGCATTCTCTATCAATTTTTCGGTCAAACGGCAATCGTTGACCAAATACGGGTAACCGTGATTGATTTTCAGTTCACAGGTACCACCCATGCCTTCGGCCATTGACGTAACGAGTTTTTCCAATTTCAGCAACGCCTATTTTCGCCAAGTTTCATCTAACGTCCGGAACGTACCCTCAATATGCACCTCATCGGGAATCACGTTGATCGCCCCATCGGCAACCACTTTTCCGAAGGAAAATTCAGGATTTTGATGGAGATATCGCCGCACCTCAACATAATAGGGAGCGTATTTTTTGGCCAGCTATGCTATTTTTTCCTTTAAAACCATATTAACGACCAAAAATCCCGATAGTAGTAATACGACATTCACGTCTAAGACTTCGTAAAAACGAGATCGAATTTGACCGTCACATCGTCGCCAACAACGATAGAACCGAACATAGCGGTTGGCGGCTCTATATTATAATCTTTTAAGGCTATCTTTCTTTCGCCGGTAATATGCAATTTTCCGTCTTTTTGTGTGATCGTAGCGGGAACGCTGACGTCATTTTCAACTCCGGCGATGTTTAACTTGCCTTTCAATTCCTGATTTTCGCCCATGGCCGCATTGACATCCTTGACCTTGAAGGTGACCTTCGGATGTTCTTCCTTTTTCAGGGCTTCGTGCATCTTATTGTCCATCGCAGCGGCCCTATCGCTTAAAATATCGGCTACGGCCACTGAAAAATCAACGGCGGTTACACTTTCCCCATTTTCGGCCACCGTTCCTTCCATGGTGTTTGCAGTGACCGTCCAATCATGCAACGAAGAGCTGCCGTCAATGGTCATTACACTGGTATCGGAAAGTTTGTACGTTTCTTGGGAGAAGCTTGATACGGTCAAGCCCATCAAAAATAGGGTCAAAAGTGTATTTTTCATATTCTTAAGGTATACGGTTTGCGCTAGAATTTTTGAACTTGAACTTGCGCTTTATTCGTCTAGCACGGTGGACCAAAATTTAGCCTGCTCCTCTGGTGTGGGCTGTTCTTTGGGACTTACCAATCGAAACCCGACATAGTTCGAATCCGTGAACCACCAAAAACTCTTCGGAATCTGGGGATCTCGTTTTTGTTGATTCAAACTTGATGCCCGTCTTGCCGTTGAGCGCAATTTATCGGCATCATCGTCCCAAGAGCCGCCCCGAATGACCCTTGGATGGATCACCGTCGGCGTCACCCATGGGTTTTCATTTTCGGTATTTGCGTACGCATCTTCCTTATATTCGTCCAGCGTCCATTCCGCCACATTACCGTGCATATCATATAGTCCCCACGGGTTCGGTTCCTTTGTCCCCACTTTTTGATAAGCGTTATTCGAGTTTTTATAAAATACGGCGTAGGCATCGAGATCTTCGACATTATCGCCAAAACTATACGCCGTCTGTGTACCGGCCTTGGCGGCATATTCCCACTCCGCTTCGGTGGGCAACCGGTAGAATTTGTCGGTAACGGTACTCAGCCACTTGCAGAAAACCAGTGCCGAATACGCGGACATACTGACCGCCGGAAACCCATCTTTGCCCATTCCGTACGAAGGATCCTCATAAGGCGGGCTAGGCCGTGTTATCGCATCGATTTTCATGACCTTGTCATCATCCAACTTGACAAAAATCTCTTTGTTCTGTTTAAAAAAGAGTTCAAAAACATCCCAGGTAAGTTCGTATTTGCCCATATAGAAAGCGTCTACGGAAACCTCCTTTTGCGGACCTTCATCCAGTTTGCGGTCGGCCTGCGATTCGGGACTTCCCATAGTAAATGTTCCCTCGGGCAACAGAACCATACCGAAACTGATTTCGGTCTCGGGAATTTCTTGGGTATATTCTTCGGATGGAGTTGCCCCGCTATTTGCAGCGACCGGTTCTTCCTTGACCATTTTCTTGGCGGGCTGTTCATCGGTAACGGGCTTTTTGGTTTTACAGGAAACCAATATTGACCCTAAAAAGCAAGTATAAAGGAAGATTTTGGTGATTCGGATGCTCATATGGATGATTTTCGCTAAAAATAACACATAATTTCGATAGCTCGGGATTTCGTCGTTGAAAATGACGGGAATCTTAAGGTACCTGGATGACGGGGGTTCGATTCGATACAATTACCGCGCGATTATCAGCATGGATGTCGGCCGGCAGATATTTAGAAGCAAGAGAAACTTACTGGGATGCCTGCCCCAACACTACTGCTCAATATCCGTAGCCTGAAAGCCAATGAGTTCGTTATTCGCAAATTCAGGAGTAACCTCGATCGGATTGCAACAGACCTCGCAATCTTCAACATAGGTTTGTTTTCTAATGGATGAATCCACAAGCATTGATATTTCTTCCCAGCAGTAGGGGCATCGAAAGAAGTGTTCGTACATTTTTCAAGTGTCAAGTTCAAATGCCAGTTCAAGTTCAAAAAAGATGGTCGGGATGGGTTCAAAATTCAAGACTGCCTTGCGGCAGGTCGAATGCTGAAAAAAGCTTACAAAAATACCAATTCTTCCTTTTTTGAGGACTCATAGATGGCGGCGATAACGGCGACGGCCTTTCGCGCTTCGGCACCATCAACCATCGGAGGTCGGTCGTTCCGTATCGCCTCTATCATGTCTGCGATTACTTTCTTGTGGTTTTGATGGCCGATGGCGGTAGGGTCGGCGGCGCCGCTTCCACTGCTTTCATCTGAAGGGGGTTTTGGGGCTGGCGCATCTCTGATGTTCCAAGATTTTATACTGCCGCCTTCCATAAGAATACTTCCATTCTCCCCGTAAATTTCAATACGTTCGGGATAACCCGGGTATAAGGCCGTACCGGCGGTAATGGTTCCGATGGCGCCATTTTGGAAGTTTAGTATTCCCGCCCCAACATCCTCGCCTTCTATGTCGTGCACCAAGGTAGACACCTTTCCGAATACGGATTCAACCGGGCCCATGAGGTGCAACAAAAGATCAATCGTGTGGATACCTTGATTGATAAACGCCGCGCCGCCGTCGAACTCGAATGTACCCTTCCAATCGCTATCGGCATAATAACTTTCTTCCCTATACCAATTAATGTGGGCGTTACCCATGACGAGTTTACCCAGTTTTCCGGAGTTTACCGCTTCCACAACACGTTGATAATCCGTACTGCATCGATTTTGCAACGTGCATCCCAACTTTACATTTTGGGATGTACAGATCGCTATTATCTCATCGATTTTCTCGGGCGTGGTTTCCAAGGGCTTTTCACTCAATATATGTTTACCGCCCCGTGCAGCCGCTTTGATGGCCTCGCCATGCCGACCGCTTTCGTTGCATATGCATACCAGGTCGATATCGTTTTGCAGAAATTCATCCCAAGTACTAAAGACAGGCACACCGAATTCTTTCTCGGCCGATTCTTTTCTACCCTCGGATTTGGTGTATAGGGCTACCAATTGGGCATTTTCCAATTCATGGATACATTTTGCATACGTATTCACAATGGATCCCGTTCCGACGATTCCGATATTGATTTTTGGCATTAAATTTTTTTTTCAATATAGTAATTATAGCTGACCGAACATCGCCCTTATCTTAAAACTTCCCTTTTTTGTCTTTCCGATAACCCGTCTGGCGTCATCGGTCATCCGTCAACCCTATTCAGAGTTCCACATTCAACAACTGTCCCGTTAGCTGCAACAATTGTAGCTCGGCCAGCTTGGCATCGTACTTCGCCAAATTCTTATTCGTCTGGGCGTTCAACAGGTTGATCTGGGCCTGTCGAAATTCTATCGAGGTTATCCTGCCCAATTGAAACTGTTCCTTTGAACGCTCGAAGTTATTTTGGTTGGTAAGTACATTCTGTTCTTGGATCAAAAAGACGTTCAGACGGTTATCGTATATCGCGAGGGCGTTGGCAATGTCGCGGGCCACCTCAAGAGCAACCTGCTCCAGCAGGAGTTCTTGATTTTCGTAGGCTATTTTTGAATTTTTAACCCGTACCGTGGTTCCTCCCCCATCGAAAAGGTTCCAGGTCAGACTGGCTCCCAATCCGAAATTCCATGTTTCATTATTCGTGCCCGGGAAAAAGGCCGATGCCGCACTTTGGTTCAAGTTCCACCCGTACGTACCCGTAAGACCGACAGTGGGCAGGTAGCCTGCTTGATCCACTTTGATGTCGTAGGCGTTGATGGTCAGGTTACGCTCGGTCTGCAGAATGGCCACATTGTTCTGTTCTACCTGTCCGACCAGTTCTTCCAATCGGATTTTCGGAATAAACTGCACCAAGGTATCGACCTCGAAAGTACTATTCAGATCTTGGTTCATCACGACGTTCAAATCGCGCTTGGTATTTGCTAATTGTTGCTGCGTATTCAACAGGTTAATACTGTCATTGGTAACATCGACTTGGGCGTTCAAGATATCGAGCTTCGTATTCTGCCCGTACTCGAAAGCATATTCCGCCCTTGTAATACGCTGTATGGAAATTTCAAGTGCCTGTTGCAGTACCTTTTTGTTTTCAGAAAGGCGGGCCACTTCAAAATAAACGCTGAACAGTTGTAACAAGGTGTTCTCGATGGTCTCTCTTGCCTGAAGCTCGCTCAGTTCGTACTGCTCCTTCAATCTTTTGTAATTGTAATAGCGTCCCAGCCCATCGAACAGGGTATAATTGACATTTACCGCTGAATTATACCGCTGCGCTTCCGCTTTGTAAATATCGACATCCGGTCTTGGATTATTATCGTTACCCAGTTGTCCGGGGAATTCTATGGTAGCATCGTCCCTATTGTAATTGGCGCCGGCATTCGCGGTTACCGTGGGTAAATATCCGGAGTTTAGAACGCCCTTATTGTTCCCGGCAATGGCTGCCTCGTTACGGGCCACCTTGATTCCGAAATTGTTCTCCAAGGCCAAGGTAACGGCATCCTGTTTAGAAAGTAAGGCTTCTTGGGCCTGAATATTGGAATATAGTATAAAAACCAGAAATATATGTAGGAGGCTATTTCTTATCATTCTTGGGCATCGGTTACTTTGGACTTCTTTTTACGTCCTTCGGATGGCTCCGTTATTTTTATATCGGTTCCGTTTGAAGTATGGGAAAACGTTCCGCTAAGGTGCGCCTCTTCTTTTTGTTCCTTGATGGCCCTTTCTACCTCTTCCTTGGTCACATCATTTCCGGTCACCAACCACTTGGTGCCCACCTTCGCCCTGTTACTGAAGGATAAAAACAGGGGAAGCATTATCAAGGTCAACAACGTCGCAAAACCGATACCGTAGGCGATTGAAATGGCCATCGGAATCAAAAATTGGGCCTGTCGGCTGGTTTCGAATATCAAAGGCGTCAAACCGGCTATCGTGGTTATCGAGGTCAAAAATATGGCTCGGAACCGGGACCGCCCCGCTTCAAAAATCGCATCATCGAACTTCATCCCCTGACGAAGATTCGTATTGAACCTGCCGATAAGCACCAGGCCATCGTTGACCATAATGCCGATCAAGGCAATGATACCTAGCAAGGAAAGAATGTTCAGGGGAAAATCATGTAGCCAGTGGCCAAAGGCAACAGCGGTCAGGCTAAAGGGAATCAAAAATAGCAACATCAAAGGTTGGCTGAAACTTCTAAAGGTAAAGGCGATCGTAATATAGATCAACGCCAAAACGGTCAGTCCAACTACTTTCAACGATCCCGTCAATTTACCCAATTCCCGGTTCTGACCTTCATAGGAAGCCGTTACCGTAGGGTATTTAGACTGGATCTCGGGCATGATATTGTTTTCAATGTCGGTCATCACATCGGTGGGGCTATCCTTGGGATTCTTCATATCTGCGGATACCTGAATCTCACGTCGGCCCTCTAAGCGGTTGATGGCAACGTCACCGCGCTCTATGGTGTAGCTGGCTATTTCCTTCAGGGGCACCCGGCTACCGCTGGGCGTTGCTATTCGCATTTCGTCAAGGTCGGTAATCGACGAGCGATCATTGCGGTCGTAGCGTACCCATACGCGAATCTCGTCTTGACCCCGCTGAAAGCGTTGGGCCTGGACGCCGAAAAAGCCCGCCCGTACCTGGTTCATGACCGTTCTCAGGTCAAGGCCGAGCAAATAGGCGTTATCTTTTAGGCTTAGCCGTATCTCTTTGATACCCGCCGGATCGGTGTCGGCGATATCCTTTAAGCTCGAATTGCTCTGGAGTATGGCCTTGAGTTCGGTCTTTGCCGCTTTTAGTTCCTCGATATTATTTCCCAATAGGGATATGGATACAGGGGATCCACCAAAATTACCTCCCGAACCATAAATCAGGCTTTCGACACCTATCACCGGGCCCACGAGTTCCTGTAATCTATCGGTCACCATATTGGCCGCGATTTCATCGGGTCGCTCTTCCCCGGGCAGAAGATTGATGGACAAGGTCGCAGAAGAGGACCCCGGACCGACTTCCTTTATCATATTTTCAAAAAGTATTTTGTCGGTACCCTTTAAATACTTCTCGGTCAGTTCTTGGTTAACGATAATAGCTTTCTCTTCCACCATTGAAATAATGGAATCGGTCACTTTTTCGTTGGTGCCATTGGGCATCAAAAGCTCGATCTGCACCCTGTCACTGGCAATTTGGGGGAAAAAGGCGGTGCGTACGATACCGCCGCCGACAAACCCAAACGTCAGAATCAATGCCATGACGAATATGCCGAACATCAATACTTTATAGTTTAAGGAAAATCGAAGCAACGGCGTGTACAATCGGTCACGCATCCAACGCATAAAACGATCGCCCACATCGTTGATTATCCTCAATTTGGCAAAGGCAGTGGCCAATTTGCCCTTGGGCCTATCATCCAAGGGTTGCAAGGCTTTCGAATGGGCCAAATGCGCAGGAAGAATGATCAGCGCCTCGATCAATGACACCACCAAAGTCAATATGACGATTACGGAAACCTCCCCGAAAAACTCCCCGATCCGACTATCCAAGAAAAGGAAGATGGAAAACGCCAAAACCGTTGTTATAATGGCGGAGATGATAGGGGGTAAAACCTCTAAAGTACCATCGACGGCAGCCTGAACCGGGGACTTTCCCTTTTCATAGTGCTGATAGATATTTTCAGCAATAACGATACCGTCGTCCACCAGGATACCGATTACGATGATCATCCCGAAAAGCGAGAGTACATTGATGGTCACATCGAAGAATCCCGCAAAAATGAACATCCCCAAAAAGGCGACCGGAAGACCGAAAGCCACCCAAAAAGCAAGCCGTGTATTGAGAAAAAGGGATAGAAAAATCAATACCAACAGCATCCCCTGCCAGGCATTGGTTATCAAAAGTTGGGTCCTACCGTTAAGAACATCCGACAGGTCGCGCACGATGCTCAATTTGACATTGTCATACTTTTGGTTGAACTCCGTAATATATTCCTTGATCTTATCGGCGGAAGTAATCAAATCTTCGGTATTGGTGCTGGTAATGGTAGTAGTGACCGATAAATTCCCATCAAAATAGGCGGCTTCCGGCGTTTCTGAAAATCGATCGCGGAGTATCGCCACATCTTTCAAACGCACCGTTTGGCCGGAAGCATCGGCGCGAATGATGACATTGGATAGTTCATCACCATAATAGAATCTATTGTTCGCCCGGATCAGATATTCTTCGGCATCGGTCTTGATAGTGCCACCGGTCACGAGAATATTGGCATTGGCCACAGCCTGTGCAACCTCGTCGAAGGTCATGTTATAGGCCAAAAGATTGTTCTCGTTGACCGCAATCTCAATTTCTTCTTCAGGATAACCCGAGACCTCGATCTGCGATATGCCCTCTATCGCCCGAATATCGTTCTCTATCTGTCTACCGATCTGCTTTAGGGTGACCAGAGGAATATTCTCGCCGCTGATCGCAAAACTGATGGTCTCCCGCACCGCTTCGAGCTTTGAAACGATCAATGGCTCCATGCCTGTCGGGAATGTGGGTACCCTATCAACGGCATTCTTCACCTCGAGCAGCATAAAATCGATATCGCGGCCCTTTTCGATCTCTACATTGATGGTACCGCTATTTTCACGCGAAGTAGAGGTCACCCGATCAACACCTTCGAGGCCCTTTAGGTTATCTTCGATTTTCAAGACAATACCTTCCTCCACCTCTTGGGGAGAAGCCCCCGGATAGGTGACGCTGATCAAAATGTTCTTGGAGTCGGTCAGCGGGAAAAACGAGGATTTGAGGGATTTTGCGCCCACGATACCAAATACGGCGAACGCGATGATAATCACGTTTACCGCAACATGGTATCTTATAAAATACTCTATGAGCTTGCGCATTAGCCTTCCGTTTTTGGGGTGTTTTCTTCGTAGACCTTGACCGCCATTCCCGTGTAGGCACCCAACAAGGGTTTGGCCATGATGACCGTACCATCGGGTACTTCTTTCAGCACCACCCGCTTATCTGAAAAGTAGATCGGTTTTACGTCAATAAGGTCTAAAATGGTATCCCGAACGACAAAAATCTGGTTGTTCTCCTGCAACAGGTTTCTATCGATCTCTATGGCATCGGGGGCTGACCTCGCATCGAGATTGGCCTCAAGGTACATACCCTCCCTTAACGTGTTGTCTTTGACCTCGATGAAGGCCTTTATGGTCTGCGATGCCTGATCGACCCTTCCGTTGATCCGGGCCACGGTGCCTTCATAGGTCTTGGTCTTGGTCAAATTGGTCAGGGCTACCTTTTCACCGACCTTCAAAAGATCACTAAAAGCCTTACTTACAGCTACTTCAAGCTCATAGACCTCGGTGTTGATAAACTCCCCAAGCTTTTGCCCGGATCTGACCAAGGTGCCCTCGGTAACCAGCGCCTCTGTAAGCACGCCGTCAAAAGGTGCCGAAATACGGTATTTGGATAAACGTTGCTCTAGATTTTTGACATTGTAGTAACTGCCCAATATACCCCTGCCCGAAATAAAGAATTTTTCTTTCTCGTCCGTCATTTCGGGTAGCTCGGGCGTTGATCTATCCAAGTCGTAGCTACTGAGATATTTTTGCCATTTGGGATAAATATCCGGATAATCCAATCGAAGATCTGGCATTATCGAGGTCAGCTCATTGTAGAGGTTACTTTTTGCGGACTGTACACTGGCAGCATATTCGGAGGCGTTGATCCTGATAATCGTTTCGCCCTTTTTATACCGCGTACCCGTTTTGAAGAGGGTATTGCCCACCGTGAAGACCCCTTGTACCTCGGCATAAAGCTCAACCTTTTTTTTGGCGTTCAGATTACCATTGGCGGGCACCACAATGGGAACGGTACCGTTCTTTACCACTTCGGTAAATACCGTTTTCACTACTTTTTGAGCACTTGGTTTCATGCTCTTTTTACTGTCTATTATTTTACCGGCAAGAAAAAAGGCTAGAACAATAAGTAATATCCCTACAACGGATAAAATAATTTTTCTCAGATTCATGAAGTATGGCGTTGGATGGCAACTCAAAAAGAATTCAACCACTTGAGCTTGGGATACCAAAACTATTCATAAGTTTAAGCGACCTTAGTTAAATCTATCTTAAATAAAATGGTTTAGGAGAATTGCATAAAAAAAAGGATGCAGTACGGCATCCTTTTGAAAAATCTTGACTAGTGTTATGTATCATTTATAGACTTTCTGACCACTTTCCTCGAATTCGGTATCGGCCATTCGTGTTCTACTGAAATCGATATCCTTAAAACTTTTGTTGGTATCGCCCTTGTCAAAGTCCAATACCAAAAATTGGTCTTTGTTCACATAGCGCAGGTTGTTGAACGATTCGAATTTGTTGTTCTGTATCTGAAAAATTTGAAGGTTGGCCAATTGGGCGACCTCGAACGGCACCTCGCCCCCGATTTGATTGTTGGCCAATACCAATTCCCTTAGCTTGCCCATAGTACCTATTTCGACCGGGATGACGCCTTCGATTGCGTTCTCGAAAAGCCCCAGCACTTCAAGTTCGGTAAGGCTCCCCAATGATTTCGGAAGACTACCCTTCAACCCGTTACTGCTAAGATTGAGGATTTTCAGTTTGCCCAGTTCCCCTATACTTTCCGGTATACTACCGGTTAGAAAGTTATTGAAAGCGCTCAGTTCTTCCAAATCTGTAAGATTACCGATGCTTTCGGGAAGCACTCCCTTAATCCGGTTCATTTCTATCTTCAACACCCTCAAATTGGACAGGTCCGCAATAGTTGCCGGCAGTTCACCGGTAAGGGAATTGAACGCCAGATTTAACAATACTAGATTTTTAAGTTTTGAAATGCTTTTGGGAATGGTGCCTTCGAGATTGTTTCTGAACAGATTGATCTCTACGACATGGCCATTAACCACCTTAACCCCGTGCCATTGGGTCACGTCGGAAGTAATATCCCAAGTTGTTGTCCAATGCTCACCACGTGTCGAATGGTAAAACTCGACCAAGGCTTTCATTTCTTTCTGGGGAATACCGGCAAAAACTGATGAGGTAGTAGTAAGCAATAAAACGAGATAAAGTAGTAGGTTCTTCATAAAGGTTGTTTACTGTTAATACTAAAGTTTGAGACAAATTTAAAGGAATTACCCTACAAATTAACGTAACCTTTGGCTGAAAACCAAAATTTATCGATTAAGTGGCTCAGTTTGTTGTGAAAGGCCGATAAAGCGCGGTAAAATAGGCTTAAAGGTAGTTTAAGATTCGATTCTTTCGAGCTTTTCCGTAAGTTCTTCCCACTTTTGCATCAGGTTTTCAAGGTCTTTTTTCTTACTTTGGTAGGTATCGAAAAAGTCGGTACGGGCAATCGTAGCATCATAGTCCATCAGCAGCTGGTGATCGATTTCGGCGATTCTCTTCTCCAATTGGGAAACCTTGCTTTCGACCGAACTGAGCTTGTTCTTGAGGGATTTTACTTTCTTTTGGTCCTCATAATCGTTCGGACCATCCTTTTTTACCGTTTTGTTACGGACTTCTTCCTGTTTCTTTTCGATGGCCCTAAAATCGGCAACTTTCCGTTGGTCGAGGTAGTAATTGATATCCCCCAGATATTCCTTTATCTGTTTATCCCTGAATTCATAGACCTTATCGGTAAGGCCTTGTAGGAAATCCCTATCATGGGAAACCACGATCAATGTACCGTCGAAATTCCGCAAGGCCTGTTTGAGCACGTTTTTGGACTGAATATCCAAATGGTTGGTCGGTTCGTCCATGACCAGCACGTTAAACGGCTGTAATAGCATTTTAGCCAGTGCCAATCGGTTCCTTTCCCCACCGGACAGTACCTTCACATATTTATCGACATCGTCGCCACTGAAAAGAAAGGAGCCCAGAATATCCCTGACCCTACTGCGGTTCTTTTCGGTGGCCGCGTCGGTCATTGTATCAAGAACCGTTTTATTGCCGTCGAGATACTCCGCTTGGTTCTGGGCGAAATATCCGATCTGTACGTTGTGGCCCAATTTCATCTTTCCAGTATGGTCGAGCTCGTCGGCCATAATCTTGGCCAAGGTGGATTTCCCCTGTCCGTTCTGCCCCACGAATGCCGTTTTACTGTCGCGTTCCAATAGCAGGTTGATATTTTTCAAGATCTCTTTCTTCCCATAACTTTTGGAAAGGTGTACCATCTCGGCGACCACCTTACCGGGCGTAATCGAAACGGGAAACCGCAGGTTCATCACCGCATTATCGTCTTGGTCAACCTCGATACGCTCCATCCTGTCCAGCTTCTTGATCAGCGATTGCGCCATGGAAGCCTTTGTGGATTTCGCCCTGAACTTCTCGATCAGGCGTTCGGCCTGTTGAATCTCCTTTTCCTGGTTCTTTTGGGCGTTCAATTGCTGCTCCTTGATCTCGCCACGCAGTTTCAGGAATTTCGAATAGGGTTTGTTGTAGTCGTAAATACGCCCAAGGGATATTTCTATGGTACGATTGGTCACATTATCCAAAAACATCTTATCGTGCGATACGATGACCACGGCCCCGGCATAGTTGTTCAAGAACTGTTCGAGCCACAAGATGGATTCGATATCCAAGTGGTTGGTAGGTTCATCCAACAGCAGCACATCATTGCTCTGTAATAGCAGTTTGGCCAGTTCGATACGCATACGCCACCCTCCGGAGAACGTATCCGTCTTTTTGTCGAAATCCTCCCGCTTGAAACCCAATCCTAAAAGAATCTTTTCGGTCTCTCCCTGATAGTTGTAGCCGCCGATAATCTCATAATGGTGGGTGATATCGCCCAGATCGATCATCAACTGGTTGTACCCCTCGCTCTCGTAATCGGTGCGTTCGGCGAGTTGGTGGTTGATATGTTCCAGTTGCGATTCCAACGTCTTGATTTCCTCGAAAGCTTGATACGCTTCTTCCAAGACCGTACGGCCCTGCTCGAAATCGATATCCTGCCTTAGAAAGCCAATTTTGATGCCTTTTTCCATGGCAATGGTACCGGTATCCAAAGGCATGTCCTTTGTCAATAATTTTAACAAGGTCGATTTTCCCGCCCCGTTCTTGCCGATCAGACCGACGCGGTCGCCACTGTTCAAGCGGAAAGAGATTTCCTCAAAAAGATATTCACCGCCAAAAGAGACGGAAAGGTTATGGACGTTCAGCATAGACGGATTATATGGGCATTAAACTTAGGCAAAAGCTATCTTTGTGAAAAAGAATGCAAATGTTAAAAAAAGGAAGCAAACTATACAGCATTTTAACAGGAAGTTGCCCCCGATGCCATCAAGAAAGCATGTATTTGCACAATAACCCCTACCGTTTGGGCCATCTGTTCAAAATGCACGAACGCTGCTCGCATTGCGGATTGAAATATAAGATGGAACCCTCCTTCTTTTACGGTGCGATGTACGTGAGCTATGGGGTCGGAATCGCTTTTGCCGTGGCCGCATTCGTTATCGCCTATTTGTTCGTGGGCACAGGGCTGATTAATACTTTTATCGTTATTGTAGTGACTATGGTGATATTTATGCCGGTCATCATCCGGCTATCGCGGAATATTTGGATCAATTTTTTTGTGAAGTACGAGGTGGGGGCGGGAAAGGTTAATTCTGAAAATACTTCCCGGTAAATCGGGCAAGGTTCAATTCCTTATCCAAAAAATAATCCGATGTACTACTTTTATAAAGTCGTTCCGAGGCATACGGTCCGGTCATCACTCCCCGAGACCCAAATCCGTTCAATACGTACATAGCATGATGCTCAGGATGCTGCCCGACCAAAGGTTTTCTATCGCTGACCGTTGGTCGAACGCCCGCTACATGATCGACCACCTCATAATCGCATCGAATAAAACCATCCCATTTTTTGAGGAGTTCACGTTTAGCCGCATCCGTAGGTGCATTGGTTTTATCTTCCCGCGCATAATTTGCTCCTATCCTATAGATATCGTTTCCTTCGGGAATGCAGAAAATTGAGGATTTAATGGCGGATTTTTCCTTTAGGTCGGGCGCTTTGATAAACAAATATTCCCCCTTGCTCCCTTGTATCGGTAAATAGTTGAAAAAGGGATTCTGCTTCATTCCGAAACCTTCGGCGAAAACAATCCGTCGGGCTTTGAAGGATTTGTATTGGATATGATCCGCTTTGATTTGCAATTCGGAATGATCAAAAGTCTCCTTCGCAAAAAAATCCCTTGCAATAAGGTATGCCATATAGGATGAAACCAGGGTTCGGGTATCGATCCGCCCAGCGCCCAAGACTTCTCCGTACCCAAAAGGCGCGTCGATGTTCGGATTTTTATTCGGATGGATTTCTGTGGATAAAAATTCGGCCAACCCCTTTTTATCGGAAGCCTCGAACCAAAGATTCTGTTCTTCGATGGAAGCGAAACGACGATAAACCGGAAGCGGATAGTTCAGTTTGACACCGAGCTTTTTTTCAAGATCGGAATAGAATGGGATGGCCATAGCCAACTGTTCCTTGGCCTTCCAAGCCAAGGTGAAGCGTTTGAGGATGACCGGGTTGTACAGTCCCCCTGCCACAAGGGTGGATGTTTGCGAAGTGTCGCTGATAACGGTATAGGATCTACCGTGCTTTACAAGTTGTTCGCAGAAGGATATTCCGGCTAGGCCGAGGCCCACAATGAGATAATCTAGCATGGGGCAAAGTTATAAAACTGGCCGTCATTGCGAGCCTTCCGCCATAGATTAAAAACGCCCCAACATTGCTGTCGGGGCGTTTCAATACTATTGAATTGGAATATTCATTTTGCGTTTAATACGCCCACATATCTTGTTCCCTATCGCGGATGACCTCCTGTATTCTTTGGGCCTCCAACAACTGGAACAGGGCATTATCGGTTACATAATCGTTGACCTCTCGGTCTCCCTGTACGTTATCCTCACGATAGATGACACCGTTGAACCTTCGTGAGTTCAGCAGCATATCGAAAGATATGGGCTGTGCGGAGTTGCGCTGGTTGAACACCTTGGCCTCGTGCAAGATTTGCCGGGCATCGGGGTAAAATACCCAGAACAGTTCCACTTTCGCGTCGGAGGGATCCATGGATTCGTCATCGATAAAGTTGACATCGGGTGCTACTGGCGCAATACCCAATAAACGGTACTTTAGTTCTCCCTGGCGCTTGTCGAAATACCACATCCCTCTGATCCGGTATTCTTCAATATCGGCCGCCGTAAGGTTTCTGCGCATCACATATTCAGGAGAAAGTTCCTCGCCGGCGTTGATCTGCTCATATCCGTAATCGGTCGTATCGACTTTTTGCAGGGTAGCTTGAAGATCGCTCAACTTCCGCTTATCCTTAAAGTAGGAGTCCGCATACACATCTTTTAACTTACCGTTCTTAATGCCCTTCATCAGCACATCGTACAAGGATCTTCTATCGGCACCGATATCAATGGTATCGGTAGGATAGTACAAAGGAAAATTTACGCGTTCATCCAAATCGATCACTTCCCACACGGTCTTTGACCAAAGGATGTCGCGATCGTCGACATAGCCATAATTAAGGGGGGCGTCATTGTCCATCGCCTTTTGGGCTTCGGTCTTCTTACCGATATCCTCGGGCTTTTTGGCGTTCAATATGTTCGCCTGGGCCATCAAGGAAGCGGGCAACAAGGTCACGGCTCCGATGAATAAAACATTTTTCCAATTCATGTTCGTTAATTTTAAAGTA
>NZ_JBGTHY010000247.1:0-3566 GCF_041745955.1 Pricia sp. | reverse complement strand
GAATTAATAAGGATAGGAAGGCTCAAATAACTGTTCAAGGGATCAAGTCCCGAGGATTTTCCGTGGAAAAAGGATTCCATTTTTCCGAAAATCCGCTTTAAACGCAATAATTTATCACGGGTCAGATTTTCGAGGATGGTTATCTTATCCTTGGCATATTTATCGTAGATAGCGGCAACCAAGGCACCACTACTGCCTACGCCATAACCTTGAGGGATGGAACTGTCGAAATACATACCCGATGCGATATCGCTTTTCAGGGCCTGGAAATCAAAAGAGACCAAATTGGGACTATTCTTATGCACTATTTCAAGATAACCCGCAAATTCCCGAAGCCCTTGATTGGATTTCTTAGCAGTTTCCGATGAATTGTCGTCAGTCTTCAAAGCGCCCTTAAAAAAATTGTAGGGAATGGACAGTCCCTTGGAATCCTTTATGATTCCATACTCCCCAAAAAGCAGAATTTTAGAATAGAACAGCGGTCCTTTCATATTTAAGTTGGATAATTACGATGCAAAGATACGAATTTTAGGTCTGTAAAACATCCAGGCATCCTTAATTTGACCTATAAATCCGTTTTTAGGTAGCAGGGGTTTTAGACATGTTCTTGGCTCCCGATCCCGTTCGATCACAAATATGTTTTCCATTTTCACAGAACTGAAGCAATTCGCTTTTGATGAATTCGTAAACGGTTTCTTTTTCTTTCCCGGGATATAATACATGAACGTTGGCACCGGCATCCAAAGTAAAACATACGTTTGACTTTGACGATTTGCGAAAAGACCAAATTCTATTAATGATTTCTAAGGTATTGGGCTTCATCAAGATAAAATAAGGATGGCTCGTCATCATCATCGCATGCAGGGTCAATGCCTCACTTTCTACGATTTTTATGAATTCGCCCAAATTTCCATCCCCTAAAATAGTTTGAAAATCAGAAAGGTGTTTAAGGGCCTGTCCAAAACGCTGTTCGGCAAACGGATGGCCGTGCATCGAATCATGGCCTACGGTACTACTTATTTGCTTTTGGCCTTCGTCGACCAATAGAATGGTATCCTGAAAATTCATGAAAATTTCATGGACTTTATAAGGATATTCGATGCCGTAGAAATCGGAACTTGCCTCGATCGTCGAATGTTTTCCCCACTGTACTAGCGGCCCCTCGATACTGCGGCAGGCACTACCGGAACCTAACCGGGCGAGAAAGGAAGCTTTTTTGTTGAAAAAATCGGTATCCATTTCGGGTATCAATTCCCTTTCCATCGCCATGAGACAAAGCGCAAGGGCACTCATTCCCGAAGCCGAGGAAGCTATGCCACTGCTATGGGGAAAGGAATTGGAGGTCTCGATCTTAAAATGATACTCCCGCAAAAAGGGAAGGTAGGTTTCGATACGTTTGAAAAAAGTTTCGATTTTTGGCCTGAAATCATCCTTTAACTTCCCCTCGAAAAACAGGTCGAACGAAAATTCCGTTGCCTTTTTATCCAATTTTCGATAGGAAACCGAGGTGTCGGTCGCACAGGTATGTAAAGTAAAACTGATGGATGGATTGGCGGGAATCTGATTTTTTTTCTTGCCCCAATATTTGACCAATGCAATATTGCTCGGGGATTTCCATCTGACCTTGCCCGTATTCTTTAAGGATGAATATTCGGATGTAAGAAAATCTTTCTCCGTCATTGCGATAAGAATTTTTGCAAAGATAGTTTTTACGTACAACGGTAGTACCGCCAAAGAAATAAATTGCTATTTTAGGGGAAACCGACAGCACCACTTGAAAAAAAAGGGAACCTATATTTTTTACGCCGTCGGCATGTGTCTGCTCACGGGTTTACTTGCCGGCTTTGCCACGGAAAGCTCGGTAAACGACTGGTACACCACCCTGAACAAACCCGATTTCACCCCACCGGGATGGCTTTTCGCCCCGGTATGGGTCAGCCTTTATGTCCTGATCGGCATTGCCGCAGGCATGGTTTGGGCCAGGGGCTTTTATCATCGTTGGGTCAAGATAGCATTGTACCACTTTTGGTTCCAGTTACTGTTCAATGGCGCCTGGAGCATCGTTTTTTTCGGTCTCAAAGAACCCTTTTGGGCCCTTGTGGTAATCAGTATCCTGCTAATATTGATCGTGCTGACCATCCGCTGGTTCAAAGTCGTCAACCGATGGGCGGCGTTGATGATGGTCCCCTACCTGCTTTGGGTCTGCTTTGCGACGGTACTCAATTATAAGATTTGGGAGATGAACTAGTACTGGGTGCTGGGTGCTGTTTTTAAATGCATCTCTAAACCGTATTTTAGAAGGTTATTGTAAATGTTACAAAAAGAATCGGCCTCAAAAAGTTCCTATCAGCTATTGCTGCCCTTTGCGGTCTTGGGAGGAGCGTACTTGGAGGCGATTAGAGCCTCACCCGCCGTCCAGCAAGCTGCTCCCAACAATAGCAGGTCTTTAGCCACAAACTGACCGGGCATCGGTGATAGTGAGGGAAAACTATAACCTTTTTGAACCATGCCTGGGGTGGTCAACAAGAAACTCAAGGTAATCAGAGCCATGATTATCGTACCGATACTACCGATTGCCGATATCTTGGGCGCAAAATAACGTGTGGCGATCATAATGCCTAGAATAATCTCGATAACACCGATCAACATCGAAAAGGCTTGTACGCTCATCAAATCGTAACCCCACGACATCAATCCACTGTTTTCGACAAGTGGTTTGATACCTTCGGCTTCATAGGTGGTAAATTTTAATGCCCCCACCCAGAGCAGAATAATGACAAGGCCATAGCGGATTATGATTTCGCCTATGTTCTTTAATTTAAATCCGGTAGTGTTCGCTGTAGTTTCCATTTTTTTGATTTTTTAGGATTATTTTTAGGTAGCGCTAAACTACCGGTGATTTTCAAACTTTAAAGAATGTCGTTAGTGCCATCTGTGTTTTGCTTATTTAGTTTTGATTTATATATAGTGCTTTTAGGAATGGATAGTGTTCGTTTAAAAGGGCCACACCATTTGATTTGGTGCAGCCCTTTTCTATACAATATAAATGAAAGTGATTACTCGGGTTGCTCCTCCAAATCAAAACCTGTCAGACCAAGGAAGTTGAACTGGCCCGGTTGTCCGAGTCCGCCTTTGGTGGTCTCCAACGCTACTTGCTGGCGGTAATCCACTCCGCCTTCGGTAATGTCGAATATATTTATGGAGAAGGATTGGAAAGCCCCCAACTGGTACAGGTATTTATTGTCAGAGGTCACGAACAGATCTTTGCTATCTGCCGGTGGTGCATTATCGCCACGGGCCTCGAACGGAAGCGTACCTGAGATGCTCGAACCGCCAAGAGTGAAAGGGGTCACCACGTTTCCGGCAAAACTGGAAACATAGAGTCTATCCTCCGTAGGACTGATTACTGTCCAGCAGGCCTCGTCAAGGTCATCTTCCGCCCCAGTGGCAAAGTTCGCGGTTTTGGTAACCGTTGTACCATCGTCTTCCAAGACCGTTACGCTGTTGTCGGTCTTGGCCACGGTCGTATTAAAGTTGGACACAAAAAGTGTGGAATTGCTGTTCGG
>NZ_JBGTHY010000246.1:0-4689 GCF_041745955.1 Pricia sp. | reverse complement strand
TTGGCGGAACTCATCAAAGTGCTGCATCCGAACACCCGATTATGTGTGGCTTGCGATATTACACTTCCTACCGAATACATTGCCACCAAATCTGCGGCCGATTGGAAAATGGCCAAGGTCGAACTTCACAAACGCCCTGCTATTTTTGTCATTCAGGGGTAATGGTCCGAATCAAAAAGTAAACCCCAACGCGAACGTCGGGGTTTACCCATCTTCATATGTACTGTAAATTTTTACAGCTACTTTGTTGTCAAGTCCAATTTCTAATCTAAAGTAGAAGTCAGGGAATCTTGATTATTTCAATTTAAACCTTCGGATTACGTTTCATAATTATATGCGATATATCATAACCAGAGAACTTTTTCATGTATTTGGCGATGCTAGTGCCGTAACTGTCCGACACGTCGAAGGCACCCCATGATCGCAGGTATCTTTTTACGTTACCGGCACCGGCCAAATGAGCCGCAGCGAGCATTCCGGATTCCGTAATCTCGATGCCCCCGATTATTTTACCTACGAACCGTTCAATATCCTTTCTAAGAATCCATTTGTTACGGGCTATGTTCGTGTGAAAAGCCTGTTCTTGCAATACCGGGTCGTTCAAGAAACGGGTGGCATTGTAGACACCCATAAGCTGAAGGGTACCGATACCGAACTGGTATTTACCCAGATAGCCCAAGGTGTTGATCGTAAAATAATTGCCTTGGGACTCTTTAAAGGCCAAAGCCTCTTTAAAACCGATGTACGAGCTGCCTAAAAAAGGCGGAGCCATTAACATCTTTGCATTCAAAATCTTGTTTTTGGGGAACAAGACCTCAGTAGGTTTGTTGACTTTAAGGGTTTCGGGCACTTTAACCTCTTCTTTAGGTTTGAACGCGAAACTCAATAAAATACTGGTAATGATCAGGGGAATCGAAAATCGAATCCACTTTCTCATAATTTGTTTTTCCTAAGACTTACGATATTAAAGGTTCGCTTAGATTACAGGGACAAAGATAAAGTCGTTTTTGTCTTATTTTAAAAATGCTTTGTTAAAAAAGACCGGGTTTTAGATGACCCGCTCTCAAATACGGACGAGTTGCCTATCTTTTGATTTTTTGTTCATTCAACCATCGGATATACTGTACCTTATTTCGGTTATGCTGCGCCGCCGTTTTCGCAAACATGTGATATCCGAAATTCTTGACATCGGCAACCATGTAGTAATATTCGTTCTTTTCAGCATTTAAAACCGCGTCAACGGCTGTGATATCGGGCATAGTAATTGGTCCAGGAGGTACACCGGCATTTTTATAGGTATTATAGGGAGAGTCCAGTTCCAAGTCTTTGTACAACACTCTCTTAATAATCGTATCGAAATTTCCCGTATGTTTTTTTATGGCGTAAATAACGGTTGGATCTGCTTGCAGTTTCATTCCTGAACGAATACGATTAAGATACAGCCCCGCGACCCTAGGACGTTCATCGATTTTGGCGGTCTCTTTGTGAACGATGGCGGCCAGAGAGACTACTTCAGATGGTGTCAGGTTCAGGGCCTTTGCTTTTTCTAAACGCTTTTCGTTCCAAAAACGCTTGTATTCCTTAAGCATGCGGTCTCGAAAATCCTCGGCCGAAGTATTCCAGAAAAATTCATAGCTATTCGGAACATACATCGTCAGTTTCGTGTCATCGTTAAATCCGTTGGCTTTCAGGAAGTCGGGATCGTTCAATTTGTTCATTAGGATGAGACTATCGGGTTCCAGTTGAAGCGCTATCCGTCCGGTGAGGTCCGCTAAGGTTTCCTGGTTGTTGAAGGCCACTTTTACGGGAATATTATTACTGCGGAGGGAATTGATGATCTCATTGTTATTCATTCCCTTTTTGATCGCGTACTTTCCCGCTTTAATATTGGAGATATATCCTTTTCTATCCGCCACTTTGCGAAAAGAATCCATGTCCTCCAAAAGTGGGTCTAATTGTTGTTTTACATCCTCAAAATTAGCATCCGAAGGAATAAATACATAGGCCTGATCATTGCTGAAATTCGTGTTGGGAGCAAAAATGGCATCATAAACCATATAGGCAAATATGCCTCCCGCTACAAGGCCGGCGAGAAGAATGAAAAGCAAAATCTTTTTGATATACATGGGGAGATCGTTGTTGGGTTCGTGATTTATAGTTTGTAGTTTGACAGATTGCTGGTTTGAAAAGTGACCTACTTACCTTGTATTTGGTACCTCGTAATTTCTTTGTCTTTGTACCGAATACTCAGTACTTTAAGTCTTCAATTTTTGGAATAAAATTTCATCCTTATATATACCGTTGGAAAAAATCCAGTCCTTTTTAATGCCTACCTCCTGAAAGCCCAGCTTTTTAAAAAGATGGATACTCGTAGTATTCCCTACCACTACATTGGCATATAACTGTCTCATGGCCAATGTAGAAAACGCATAGTCCGTCAACAGGCGGATGGCTTCCTCACCTACTCCCCTATTCCTGTTCTTATCCTCTAAAACGACAATCCCCACGCCGGCCCTATGGTTCTTGGGGTCAAAATCGAACAAATCGATAAGTCCGATACCCCTGTCGTTTTTATCACAGATACACAATCGCAGTTGTTTGACGTCGTAAATATCACGATGGGCATTGTCAAGATACTTCTTCAAGATGTGTCGGGAATAGGGAGTGGTCGTACCGCTTATTTCCCATAGGGTCTCATTATTTTCAAGTTCATACAGAAAATCAAGGTCATCAGGCTCTAAAGCCCGGAGTCGGATATGTTCTCCTTTCAGCCTCAACATTCGATCTCGCCTTTGAAAACCTGTTCCGCAGGGCCGATCAGATACATGTTCGTATAACTACCGGCATCCTTTTCGAATTCCACGATCAAATCTCCGCCTTGGGTCTTTACGGTTACCTGGTTTACCGCTGTCTTTCCGGTATGGTGCATCGCCAAGGCCACTGCGGTCACCCCTGTACCGCAAGAGAGCGTTTCATCTTCTACCCCACGCTCATAGGTCCGGACCGCAAAGGTAGTTTCGTCGAGCTGCTCTACGAAATTGATATTGCTACCGGATTTCCCATATAATCCATACCGAATTTTTTTTCCTTCCTTATATACCTCAAAATCTTTAAGGTTCTTTACAAGCTGAACATGATGGGGCGATCCGGTATCCAAGAAAAGGTAGGCCGGCTTTGCCCGAATTTCAGATACATCTCGCATTTGAAGGCTTACCCGCTTATCATCTATTATAGCTTTGTGTGGGCCATCCACCGCATTGAAAGTCGCCGTATCCGTAATAATATCCAGATACTTTGCAAAGGCCACCGTACATCGTCCCCCGTTACCGCACATACTACCTTCATTTCCGTCGGCATTGTAGTAGACCATTTTAAAATCTGACATCCCGTCATTTTCTAAAAGGATGAGTCCGTCGCCTCCGATGCCGAACCTGCGGTCGCAAAGCGATGCTATCAACTTGGCATTATTTTTGAAAAAGAGAGCATGCCGATTATCGATCATAATAAAATCGTTGCCGGTACCTTGATATTTGAAGAAAGGGATAGTCATAGTTCAGGGAAAGGGACAAATATAATGTATACGAATGCCATTTAGAAATTCGGGGATTTTGAATATTTTTTTTTTTCTTACCCTAATGGGCAAAATACAATTAGGAAATAAAACCATCCCTGAAAACCGTAAGGCCAAAATCAGCATTTTGATGGGTTAAGGGATTTTTGAAAAAAAATGTTTAAGAATTTCTTGGCAGTTAAAACGCCGTTAAAGCACAGAAAAAAATAATAAGATACTCTTTGAAAACGTTAATTTTAACATTACTAAATAAACAAAAACATGAAAAGGATTGCAAGTACACTTTTGGTCGCCATTTTCGCGGGAGCGATTACCTTAGGGGCCTACAAATATTTCTTTGAGAACACCAAATATACCGTGGTTACCGACACTAATGGCGCATCGACATTTGACACCAGTTTTACTCCGACCTCGCCGAAAGGTTCGGGCATCAACGATGTCGATTTTACGGTGGCGGCCGAAAGTACGGTCAATGCCGTGGTGCATGTTCAAAATGTAACGATCAGCAGAGCACAGCCCTCAATAATGGAGTTCATCTACGGTCAGGGAGGTGGTCAAGAACGGGCACAGGTAGGTACCGGCTCGGGGGTCATCATCTCGCAAGACGGTTATATCGTAACGAACAATCACGTCATCGACAATGCTTCGCAATTACAGGTTACCTTGAACAACAATAAAACCTATGACGCCGAACTGATCGGCACCGATCCGAATTCCGATATCGCGCTGATCAAAATCGATGCGGACCGAGATTTGCCGTACCTCGCTTTTGGGGATTCCGATAACATCAAGATTGGCGAGTGGGTATTGGCGGTCGGCAATCCGTTTAACCTGACCTCTACGGTGACCGCGGGAATCGTGAGTGCCAAGGCAAGGGACCTGCATATGGGCCGCAACCAATCGTTCATACAGACCGATGCTGCCGTTAACCCAGGAAATAGTGGCGGCGCGCTTGTAAATACCAATGGCGATCTGGTAGGCATCAATACGGCCATCACCTCGCAGACCGGTTCGTACGTCGGATATTCTTTCGCGGTACCCAGTAACATCGCCAAAAAGGTAGTGGACGATATTTTGGAATACGGCAATGTACAGAAAGGTATATTAGGGGTAAGCAC
>NZ_JBGTHY010000245.1:0-2263 GCF_041745955.1 Pricia sp. | reverse complement strand
GACTTTGCCCTATATCTCCTGGAGCATGCCAATGTGGCCACCGTCACTGGTGAAGCCTTCGGAAACCCGAACTGTATTCGGATTTCGTATGCCGCTTCGGAAGGGGAACTGAAGGAAGCTGTCAAACGGATCAAGGAGGTCTTATAAACTCATTCGATATACCACATCCAATAAAAAACCCGTCGCCATCATGGCAACGGGTTTTTTATTGGACGATAATGAAATGATAAATATATAATCCATACGTATCTCAACTTTAGTATATTGCAGTTATTAATTACTATACGGAATTTTTATTCTGTTCGACACAAATCCTGTATTAATTTTATCCCATAACATCCTCTAACAACCACCATCATGACCTGGAAAAACCTTTTCAACGAAAAAGAGGCCCAAGAAACCATTGGCCGAATCAATGCCCTGACCCCGGAAACGCAGCCCCAATGGGGCAAAATGAACGTATCGGAAATGCTGGCACACTGCAACGTAGCCTACGAACTGACGTATACTGACAAACATCCCAAACCCAAAGGTCTTCAGAAATTTCTGGTCAAGCTTTTTGCCAAAAAAATAGTCGTGGGTCCAAAACCCTACAAAAGGAACCTTCGAACCGCACCGGTGTTCTTAATCACCGACGAGAGGAATTTCGAAACCGAAAAAAAGCGCTTGATCGAGCATATCGAAAAGACCCAAAAGTTGGGCCCGTCACATTTTAACAACAAGGAATCCCACGCCTTTGGTGCCTTAACGGACAAAGAATGGAATACGCTCTTCTCCAAACATCTCGACCATCACTTACGGCAATTTGGCGTGTGAATTATTTAAAAGGTTACTTCATCGTAAGCCCCAATTGCTCTCTTCTACGGTTAAAACTTCCCGGCGGACTGTAAATGAAGCTTCCGGAGTTCGCCCCTTGTAGTTCTCTTTTACGATTAAATCCTTGTTTACGGCAGACAGAAATACACCTTGGTAAACGCGCAAAACTCAAATTTGTATTAAAGTTGTTTATAATTTTCTATCTTTCAACCTCTAAACAATCAACGACATGACCACGTACATCTTCGAGTTTATCGGAACCGCCATGCTGATCCTTATCGGCAACGGTATCGTCGCCAACATCGTGCTCAAAGGCACAAAAGGTGCAGATGCGGGTTGGACAGGGATTGCCCTTGCCTGGGGTATCGCCGTATTCATCGGAGTTTTCGTAAGTGCCGACATCAGTGGGGCACATCTGAATCCGGCCGTTACGATAGGGCTTGCCACCGCCGGAAAATTCGGTTGGGAGCACGTTCCCGGCTATACGGTGGCCCAGGTCTTGGGAGCCATGATGGGGAATCTTCTGGTTTGGTTGACCTATAAAAAACAGTATGATGCCACGGAAGACCAAGGGGCCTTATTGGCCACTTTTTCGACCGCTCCGGCTATTCGCAGTCCGTTTTGGAACTTGGTTACCGAGATTATCGGCACTTTTGCCTTGGTATTCGGCGTGTTCTACATCGCTGGTGGCACCGTTTCGGACGAACCTATCAAACTGGGCGCCCTAGACGCCTTACCGGTTGCACTTTTGGTGATGGGCATCGGTTTCGGACTCGGTGGCCCTACCGGTTATGCCATCAACCCTGCTCGGGATCTCGGCCCCCGGATAATGCATGCCATCCTTCCTTTAAAAGGAAAAGGCAGCAGTGATTGGGGCTATGCCTGGGTACCTATCGTCGGCCCCTTAATTGGAGGAGTTTTGGCGGCTATGGTATATATGTGGATAGGGGTTTGAAGTATCGATCGCAAGACTGCCTGCCGTAGGAAGGTTCAAACTCAAACTCATGCTTTGGGAAGTTTTAAACTCAAATTCAAGGGGCGACATCCGATGGCAAAAAGAGGTCCTTGGTCGTATTGGGATTTCTTTACACAAAAAAAGGTACATCCTTTACCGCGTATTTTTTCATCCCTTCCTCGTTAATTTCGACCCCGATTCCCGGTTTTTCCGATAGGCTTATAAATCCGTTTTCGACCATCGGGCCGTCAAAGGTTACGATTTCCTTGAACATAGGGTCTTTGTGGAAATAGATTTGCCATTCCAAAATCATAAAATTGGGTACCGAGGCACATACATGGCACGACGCCATGGCCCCGAGATACGATGCCACCATGTGCGGCGCAAAGGGCACATAATATAGATTGGCCAAATTGGCGATGCGTTGGGCCTCCCCCAGCCCTCCCGCTTTTTGTAGGTCGGGCATGATGATATCGACGGCACCCGCTTCCA
>NZ_JBGTHY010000244.1:0-4786 GCF_041745955.1 Pricia sp. | reverse complement strand
ATCGTAATCATTCTATACCTTCGGGTCGGATTGATCTATGAGGACCTTTCCCCTATTTACTATGAGACCCATGGCAACAAGGCAGTAGCGGAACAGATAAAATCGGAGGTCGGCGATACCCCTCTTATTTTTATAAATTCGTACCGCAATGCACCAATGTTCGCCTTTTATACGGGAAATAACACCTATTCGCTGAACAATGCCTATTATCGTCGCAACCAATATTCCATCGATGATTCCGAATTAAAGCTGCAGCATCAAAAAGTGCTCTATTTTTCTGGAAGTCCCAATAAATTCGACATCTCGTTTACCAAAAGTAACGGGGGTACATTTTATGGGAAATTCATCGATAATTTCGAATCTTTTCGGAAACTAGAGACCATTGTTGACGGCCCCATTCCCTTGGACACGGATAAGGAACAGATCCTGAAGATATACAACCCGTACGCTTGGCCGGTGGAACTTAGAAAATTGCGTTTCAATGTGGCCTACATGACAAAATTCAAAAAAGTCGAGAATGCCATATTGATTTACCCAAAGCCGGTCGATGATAAAATACTTTCGTTGCCGCCCAATGATACGATCAATTTTACGTTTAAGTTACCAGAGCCCAAGATGGTAGCCCCGACCTATTTCAGGATCGCTATTTCCGATAACGGATTACCCTTCGGGCTCAATGGAAAAAACACCGAACTTTTATACTAACCCATGGAACCTATTCTAAGAACTGCGGATACCGCGGATTGGATCACCATCATATTACTGTCAAGCATTATACTTCTGGTGCTTGCCAAAAGCCTGTTCTATAGCCGGTTCTTGAACTTCATCATTCTGCCCTTTAACAATAAGTACATTTTCATGTACAATAAAAAGGAAAAACTGATCAACTGGTTCCATATCTTCTTCACCTTCTTTCAGCTAATCAACTTTTCGCTTTTTGTTTTTTTGGCGGGACAGATTTTCTTCGCTACCCCAGATAATTGGTATCCGATCATGTATCCCATAATTCTAGGATGCATTTTGGGCTATATCCTGATAAAGGTTGTGCTTCAACTGGGCAACGGCTTTATTTTTGGCTCCAACAAAGCTATTAGCGAGCTCATTTTCAAAAAACTGTCGTATCTGAACTACACAGGCCTTGTTATGTTTTTGGCGAACTTGTTGCTGGCCTATGTGGCAAGGGATTCACAAATTGTAGTTTTCGTTGCTATATTCCTAATTCTTTTAATTAACGTAATCGGCTGGGTAACACTGTTAAGGAATCATCAAAAGTTCATCACCAACTATTTTTTCTATTTTATTTTGTACCTTTGCGCTCTTGAAATTTCACCGTTCATTATTATTGGCAGTTATCTTAAAAACTAGATTATAATGTAAAAAATATCCAGTATATCCCTCGAAAAATAGAGATTTCAAAATATTGAACAATTCCGATCCCACACGATAAGTATCGGGAATAGCAACTAACAAGCAAACATCCTCAGATGAGAGTCAAAACGATTTTGGTATCACAACCCGAACCTAAGATCGAGAATTCGCCCTATTCCAAATTGATCGACAAGGAGAAGGTGAAGGTAGATTTCAGGCCTTTTATTCATGTTGAGGGCGTAGATGCCAAAGACGTACGCCAACAAAAGGTGGATCTGCGCAATTATACGGCCATTATATTGACCAGCAGGAACGCTGTTGATCATTTTTTCAGGATTGCCGAGGAAATGCGCTTCAAGGTGCCGGACAGTATGAAGTATTTCTGCCAATCGGAAGCCGTGGCCTATTATCTTCAAAAATATGTGGTATACCGAAAACGAAAGATTTACGTAGGAAAGCGTAATTTTCAGGAATTGGTGCCGCTTTTCAAGAAATACAAGGGCGAAAAGTTCTTGTTACCCTCTTCGGATGCTTTGAAGGATGAAATTCCAGAAATTCTAAACGGATTGGATATCGAATGGAAGAAAGGTACTTTTTACAGAACGGTCATCAGCGACCTTTCAGACCTTCGCAACGTGTATTACGACGTGCTGGTCTTTTTCAGTCCGTCGGGCATCGAATCCCTTTTGCAGAATTTTCCCGATTTTGATCAAAGGAATACGCGTATCGCCGTATTCGGAAACTCCACGATTGACGCCGCCACCGATGCGGGTCTCCGTATCGACATCAAGGCACCCACTCCCGAAACTCCATCTATGACCATGGCGCTGCAGAAGTATATTAACGAGGCGAACAAGCGGTAGATTACTTTTAGAACGCATACCGCTGCGGTCCGCCACGCCGTATCTCCTCACTGGCAAAAGCCTCGAACTTTTTAAAATTCTCGCGGAACGCATTGGTCAACTTAAAGGCCGCTGTGTAGTAGGCTTCATCATCGTTCCAGGTGGTTCTTGGGCTTAACACACTTGTCGGTACTCCAGGGCATTCCCTCGGCTGGGCCACACCGAAAACGGAATGAATGTGATAGTGATCGTAATCGTAAAGGCCCAAATCACCGTTCAGTACCGCATTGATCATGGCGCGAGTGTATTTTAGTTTCATTCGTGTACCGACGCCGTAGGGGCCGCCCGTCCACCCGGTATTGACCAGCCAAACGTTCACTCCTGCATTTTTCATTTTTCGGCTCAGCATTTCCGCATATTTTGCGGGATGCAAAGGCATAAAAGGCGCCCCGAAACAGGCCGAAAAAGATGGAATGGGTTCTATCACTCCCGCTTCCGTTCCCGCAACCTTGGCGGTATAGCCAGAAATAAAATGGTATGCCGCTTGACTGGGCGTCAACTTTGATATCGGGGGCAGCACCCCAAAAGCATCCGCCGTCAGAAAAAAGATGTTCTTCGGATTTTTTCCTATGGATGGCCGTTGTACGTTTTCGATATGATAGATTGGGTAACTCACCCGCGTGTTCTGTGTGATGGATGTATCGGCAAAGTCAACCGCCGCGTTTTCATCCAAAACAACATTCTCGAGTAAAGCCCCTTTTTTGATGGCCCGGAATATTTCGGGTTCGTTTTCTTCGGATAGGTTGATGACCTTCGCATAGCAGCCTCCTTCAAAATTAAACACCGCATTTTCGTTGTTCCAGCCGTGCTCGTCGTCACCGATCAATTTTCGGGATGCATCGGTGGACAAGGTTGTTTTTCCTGTACCCGAGAGTCCGAAAAATATGGCGGTCTCCCCGGTTGCGCCCACATTGGCGGAGCAGTGCATCGGCAAGGTGCTTTTTTCGAAGGGCAGGATAAAGTTCAACGCAGAAAATATGCCCTTTTTAATTTCCCCGGTGTAGCCCGTGCCACCTATCAAAGCTATTTTCCGTGTAAAATTCAAGATGGCGAAGTTGTGTTGTCGGGTACCGTCCGTTTCGGGATCGGCCTTAAATCCCGGGGCATTGATGACCGTCCATTCCGGGTCGAAATGTTTCAGCTCTTCGTCCGTTGGGCGAATGAACATATTGTAGGCGAACAGGTTCGACCATGGGTATTCGTTGATGACCCTGATATCCATCCGATAGTTATGATCGGCGCAGGCGTAACAATCCCGAACATAAAGTTCCTTTTCGTTCAGGTAGGCGATGACCTTATCATGAAGGGTATCGAACTTCGAAGGTTCAAAGGGAATGTTGATATCGCCCCACCAGACGTTATCCGTGGTAATGGCATCCTTGACGATAAAGCGATCCTTGGGCGAACGACCGGTGAACTCGCCCGTGTTGATGGCCAAGGCTCCCGAAGAAGCTTCCTTCCCCATCTTCTTTTCCAAAGTTATGGCATGCAATTGTGATGGGGATAATTGATAATGGATATTTGAATGTGTTATCCCATTGGATGCCAAGGAAACCGATTCTGGGCGTTTTTTCGAATTATTCATTGAAGTAGCGATTTATATCCACAAAATTATCATAAATAAATATTTTATAACCTTTTTTTGAGGATAATTTATTTAATGTGCTTTCTAAATTTTAATCCCAAAAGTAACCATCCTACTATCAGCAATAGTCCGCCCAAAGGAGTGACGAATGCAATGGTCTTAAAATCAAAGGAAGTAAGCGTATTGGTCGCCAAGAAATAAATCGAAAAAGAAAAGAGGATGATACCCGCCACTATGCAGTAGAATATCCATTTTTTATTGCCTTCGGGTACGGTTTTCACATTGGCCAGAACCAACAGGAGCAGCGCATGGTACATTTGGTACGTGACGCCGGTATCCCAGGTTTGAATGGCATCGGTATTGACCAGTTTTTCCAAAGCGTGGGCGCCAAAGGCACCTAATAGTACGGCAAGGATACCGAAAAGTATCCCGGTTAGAAATATTGTTTTGTTCATAACTTGGATCCGGTTCTTTTTTATAAATATAACAATCGATACCTTCGTGTATCACACCACGCGATAGAGCAGCAAAATTACAAAATCAAATGCCACGTAAAATTCTAGTTATCGGTGCCGGTAAATCTACTTCGCACCTGTTGGATTATTTTTTGGGGAAGGCCGAAACCGAAGACCTGCATTTGACCATCGGCGACCTTAACCCCGACGCTATTGGAGATGCTATTAAAAACCATCCCCATTGTTCAGTAGTTTCCATGGATATTTTTAAGGATGCCGAGCGTAAAAAAGCGATACAGGATAGTGACATCGTAGTTTCCATGCTTCCCGCATCTCTACATGGCAAGGTCGCACAGGACTGTCTCGCGTTTGAAAAACATCTGGTTACCGCTTCGTATGTAAGCGAAGAACTCAAATCCTTGGACGGACTGGTCAAGGAAAAAGGCCTGGTCTTTATGAACGAAATGGGGCTCGAT
>NZ_JBGTHY010000243.1:0-3655 GCF_041745955.1 Pricia sp. | reverse complement strand
CCCTTACCCCCGATCCCGGTCACGATATGAACGTCCTCGTCGATGGTTTTTTGGTAGATATCGGCCGTTTTGCACTGCGAATATAGCCCATACCAGCGGTTTTGGATTTCATAGGTCGGAAGATCAATGATTTTCTTGGCTTCCTGTATGATAAAGTTGTCAATATCCATATTCAAATCCATTCCAAGTTCATCGATTCGGCTTGCCGGTGCGTATTCATGCGAATCGCCAAGAATCATCGAACCGTCCGTCGCTTGCTTGAAAAGGATATGTACGCCCCATTTTTTTTCCAAGGAATCGGCGTTCTCTTTTGCCTTTATGGCGGCAAAAGAAGGGCATTCGGCAAAAGCTTCGTACCGACGGATGGATAGCCCGGTCAATATAGAGCCCGGCAACCTATAATTAGGTTGCACCTTTGTCTGCATCATCTGTAGTTTTGAAACGACCAAGTCGCTGTCGTTGAACAGTTTCGGATAAAGGATCTTGAAATCATTTCCGCTGCAGATAATGACCTTTGGGGCCGATAACATGCGATTTTGTGCCGTGTACAACTGCACCCCGTTTCGCAACACATCACATTCTAGAATGGTTTCCTCCATATATATGTGCAGCCCCGATTGCCCTAAATATTTGTGCAATCGATTAATCATTACCCTTGGTTCTACCATAACCTCTTCGTGGAAAAAAAGGCCTGCTTTTACGTAATCACTACGCAAATTTGGATATTTCCGTAAGCATTGTTCTTTGGTTAATAGTTCTGAGGGATATGCATTGGAAATGTTGATAGCGCGTAATTCTTCCAACAACTGTACTTCCTCGTCATTGGATGCCAAATAAATACTCCCTTCCTGCCGCACCGAAATATCGAATTTAGACTGTATTTTTTTATAGATACGTAAGCTTTCACGCCCATAGGCCTGCCATTTGGCATCCATTCCCGAAGGTACTACTTGGCCGAAGTTGCGAACGGTCGCGCCCTGGGGTTTTGCATCTTTTTCCACTAGGGCCACTTTTAAACCGTTGTTGATGGCATGATAAGCATGGAAAGTGCCGAGCACCCCGCCCCCCACAACGATCAGATCATATTGGTTGTTCATAGGTCTGCGATATGTAATTGGTTTCGGGCACAGACTGTGCCTTCCTATATTTTCTCTTAAAATACCATAGCGACAGCACCGATATCACAACACCGATGACGGATATAATGTAGGTGCCGTTCATAAAGAACTGCAACCACGAAATCGTGTTATGACCAAAATTCTTGTAGAGCAGTACCGCCATGCTTCCCAAATAGCCAAAGGCATCGGCGATGTAAATAAGATATCCGGCATTGCCCTTTATACGGAACGTAGCGATCATCCTATCAAAAAAAATACAGTTGAAAGGAACATAGCAAATATAAAGCCCCAAACCGACCAATATCATCCAAAGGGCAGGATCAATTATCGAGTTTTGAAACAACAGGGTGCTGACACCTACCGAGAAGGCACCTAAAATCAGCAGATAGTGATACGAAAGAAAGGCGCGATAGTTATTTTTGATGAACGCGAACATTCCAATGGACAAAAGTACGACGATGGCCACGGGGATTTCGGAAAGGGTATAAATGGCCACATCGCCTTTATATCCGACGGCGTCCCAAATTTCACGGGAAAAATTATCGCGAAAGTCACGCATGGCGGTCAGGCAAACGTAAAAAAACACAAGAATAAGGATGGGGAAAAAGAAACTGGCCAAGACCTTTTTACGGTCTTTTTGGCTCATGGGCAGCCTCTCTTTCCGTAAGAATTTATCTTCTTCGGTCGGTGGCGGCATGCGGTCAAGCATCATGGCAAAACCAATAAAAGGTAACAAAAAGAAGGCTCCGGTTACGGCCGGCATCCAGAATTCGGTAACGTTGAAATAGGTCATCACCAGAAGTCCGGCCGATTTTACCACTCCGCTGGATACAATAAAACTAGAGCAAAGTATGACCCCAAGAATCTCGGTAAACTTTCTTCCTTCCACGTAAGAGAAAACAACGCCCCATATCATCCCTAAAGAAAGTCCGTTCAAAAACATAAAAAATAAATTGTAGGGCGAAGGTATCCAAGCGAACAGGATAAGGCTTAATTCGGCAAAGGCAATCATGGCCAAAAGATATTTTAAGCGGTTTTCGGCCTTTAGTTCGGAAATCAGTTTTATCCCGATAAATTTGGAAAGCATATACCCGATGACCTGGGCGATGATCAAGACAATCTTATAATCGATACCGATAAAGTCAAGGTTTTCATAGGTAGCCACGGTAAAAGGCTTCCGAAACGCATACATACAGAAATACGTGCCGAACGATGCCAAGGCGCCATGGGTCAAAAACCGCATGTTTTTCGAATCGATTCTCAAGGACTGCATAAATTAGTTTACAAATAGTAAATATTAATGTACAATATTCGATATTTAATTACTATGTGTAAAGGTTTTAACGTTAAGAAATGCTTACGACCTAATCATTTTATTGTGAATTTAACGAGATCCGTCCGCCCAAAAAACTCAGTTGAACGAAAACCAAGGCAAGCAGCTCAAGGATTAGGCAAATGCACTATTACAGCTTAAATTTAGTGTTTTGTAAATTCTAGGTGGTGGTTTTGAAAATAAATTCTTTAAAAAACATCCTGTATATCGGAAGTATAGTCGTTGTAGCCTGTTTCAAAACGGCCGCCCAAGACGCCGTGCCCGATTACAGCTTTCATCCCATAAAAGAAAGTAGTTCGCAACGCGCGGTATCGAGCATTGTTCAAGATAGTGCCGGCCTTATCTGGACGGGTACAAACGGAGTCGGACTGAGCCGGTTCATCGGTATCGCGTTTGCCGCCATTTACAATAATAAATATGGTTTTGGAAGTGATTAATCAAGTTTTACAAACTGAAAAACTAATGCCGGAAAGCCTCAAAAAGCCTTAAATCGATACTTTATTTTAACCTAAAAATTCCTAAGTTTGAAACCCACGTAGAATATGGATAATAATTGAGGGTCAGGTTTTTTCAAACTCTGACCCCATCCAATTTTTTCTTTTGCCGTACGGGTCTATCAACCAAAACAAATAAACAGGGAAAATGTAATTATTAATGAAATGACAAACATTGCTAGAATAATGACGAATCCTCTTTTTCTATTCAAAACTCCTGCCATTTGCTAAAATCAAGCAAACGCAAAACCGGTAGACAGCCTTAATATAAAAGCGTAAATGACAATGGCGAGCATTGCAAGCGTAAACCAAGTAAACACCTTAAAATAATTCCGGACGATATAATTTCCGATATTCTTGAAACCCTCTAAATAAATATTCTTAATAAGTAGAACTGTTTTCATAAAAGTCTTTTATAATTCGGGACAAAGATTAGAATGAATTGAAGAACCTTTTTTTGTTTTCGATAGAAGGATAGGGTTTATCGATAGAAAGCATTGGTAATGCATTTGACCCGAACTAATGGGAGATAATCTAGAGGTTGGAAACCCAGCTACTCTGTGTGCCGATACATATTATCGATGACCCGATTTATTGGTCTAAAAAGTGTTTTGAAATCCCAACATTGAAAATCAAAAAGAGAGCAGCCAATCGGAAACCCTCTTTTTTGTTCGAATGATTGTCGGTTACTGGCAAAAAACAAGAAGCAA
>NZ_JBGTHY010000242.1:0-20918 GCF_041745955.1 Pricia sp. | reverse complement strand
AACCAGGTACTACCTCGAAATGGTCGTTATCGACTATTTTCCACGGTGCCACTGCATTACCGTCCTTAGCGCTTACCCATTGGTCAAGATTCGTTCCATCGAAAAGGATGATGGCGTCGGACGGGGCATCGCCCAAGGTCTCGCCAGGTTGCACGACCTCGACTTCAGGCTCCCAAATTTCGGTCATTTCCGGTTTCATGGGCATAGGGGATTCTTTTGGGGGGGTATTTGAATATTTCTGGGCGTTTACCGAGGATACTGCAAATGCAATTACGGCCAAACTTGACCAAAGTGTTCTTGATTTCATGTGGTTATTTTATTTGGATTTAGATATTTGTATGCTCCAGGGTAAACTGGCTTTGATATTTTGGATTAAAGTTGATAAAATTTTCAAAATGCTTATTCCGACCTACCCATCTTCAACAGCAACTCGCCACCTTCGGTGATTTGTGAATGCGAAATGGTCGATCCCTCAACTTTTTCACCGTTCAAGATACCACTTTTTACTAGTATGTTGTCTTTATTCTTGTTGATAGTTTTAATGGTAAACGTTTTTCCCGGATAGTAGTTTTGATCGAGACTGATTTCCACGGAACCAAAAATAGGGCTTCCGATTTGATAGCTAGGATTTTCTTCCGTACCCCCGTTCATTTGGAACAGGCCGATTTTCAGCAGCACTGCCAAACTTCCCATAAGGCCCTGATCTTCATCCCCATTGTACCCTGTGGACGGGGAAAGGCCACCAAAAACTTTTTCCGTAACTTTTCGCGACCAATATTGTGTTAGGTCGGGACTGCCCAGCCGGTTAAAGATAAAAGCGGTCTGAATCGAAGGCTGATTGCCGTAATTGATGGGAATACGGCTGTATTCGGGATGCAGTTCCTGGGCGTGCGAACTACCGGAGGTAAACCCCAGTTTATCCGCCGTTTGGAATTGAGTGTTCAACTTCTCGATCGCTTTTTTGGTTCCGCCCATCAATTCGGCCAAGCCTTCCAGATCATGGGGCACGAACCAAGTGGCCTGAGCGCCGTTGGCCTCGATAAAACCGTGTTCATGTTGATAAGGGTCGTAGTCTTCCCGCCATTGGCCATCGACATCTTTGGGGCGCATCCAGCCCGTGGAAGCATCGAACACATTTTTGTAGTTTTTTGAACGGGCCAGAAAATAGTCGTAATCCTCTTGGTGCCCCAATTTTTTAGCCAGTTGCGCCAACGTCCAGTCTTGATAGGCATACTCCAAAGTGAGGCTGGCACCATCTTGATGGCCGCCGAAATCACCATCGGGAATGGGATAGGGTACGTAACCTTCCTCCAAATAGTATTTTAAGCCGCCACCCAATGAGGTATCATGCTCATAACCTGCCTTGGCCATGATTCCACCGATCATATGGTTTTTTTTCAGCACTTGATATACGGATTCCAAATCTTCGGTCAATATGCCTTTTTGGATAGCACTTACCATAAAGGGCGTTGATGAGGCCCCGGTCATCACATAGGTATAATTCCCCCCGGAAGGACCACGGGGAACTAGTCCGCCATCCTTTTGATATTGCAAAAGGGATAGGGCAAAGTCTTTCATTATGTTCGGATACACGAGACCCCATAAGGTATTCAACGTCCATTGTGCTCCCCAAAAGGCATCGGAATTGTAATGGGCAAACTTCGGTTTTCCATGCTCATCAAGAGGAAGCTGTCCGATCCGGAAATTTTCTCCGGTGTTGTCGGGATAGGCGCCGTTTACATCACTGATGGTTCTTCGACCCTGTAAAGCATGCCATAAATCGGTGTAAAATCTGCGCTGCGCCGTTTCTGTACCGCCTTCAATTTTAATTCTGCCCAAGAGATCGTTCCACTCCCTTTTGGAATCGGCGACCGTTTTTTCAAAATCCCAGTGGTTCAGTTCGGAATCCATATTGGTAGCGGCGTTTTCCAAGGATGTATAAGAAATGGCCGCTTTCATCAATACATTTTTTTCGCCGGGATCCGTGTAGACCAGGTAATTTCCTGTTTCCTGGTCTTGACGGACCGAATCGATATCAACATCCAACGCGATTTTAAAATACAGTTTGAAGGGTTTAGGTCGCCGGTGTGTGGGTTCCATTTCCAGCGAGCCGGAAAGGGTTTTGTCCCCAGTTTTCTCCATTTTGCCATCTACATTTGCGCTGGGGCCTAGGATGGTGTTCAAGTTGAAGAGGATGGCGGAACGGCCTTCCCCGGGAAATGAATATTTATGGAACCCTACACGCTTGGTACTGGTCAGTTCGGCCGTTATGCCGTAGCGTTCCAGTTCGACCGAATGATAACCGGGGGATACTTTTTCCGTTTCATGGGAAAATTTGGAATGAAAATCAGTGAATACCGCATCTTTATTTTCCTCGGAAATGAATACCGGCATCACCGAAAGCCCAGAAATCTGCCATCCGTGTACGTGGCTAAAGCCCTTGATGGTATCTGTTTTATAGCGATAGCCACTGCCCCAAGCCCCGTCGATTTCGGTATCGGGACTCAAATTGACCATGCCAAAAGGGCGACTGGCCGAAGAAAAGAAAAACCAGCGGGAGTTTTCGGTGTCGAGCTGGGGATAGACGAGGTCGACGGGGTCGGCGGTCGGCATTTTTGTATTTTGGGCTTTGACAATTCCAAAAGAAAAAAGGGTTATCCAAAGAACTATATATATACGGCAATAAGAAAGTTGTTTTTGTTTCATTCTTCCCATTTTTCTAGTTCAATTGCATTCTAAAAGGTGTATCCATAGGGAATTCCCTTTTCATTCTATCGACGCTAACCGTATATCGCTCGCCATCTTTACCAACTTGGACATCAATGGTTTTCCCTCGAATTTTAAAACCTTTTAACGCAACTCCCTTCATATATTCATGTTCGATAGGATGAATTTTGAGACTATCCGTAGTCACTTTCATTCTGAACAGACCTAAAGCCAGATGCATTGAAACCCCTACCCCGGAAATCAAATTCGATCGGCCGTCCTCGCGATATCCCCTGGTTGCCGAGCGCATGGCCTGGGGATAATAGGGTAGCTCGCCCCACCAGCTTATACGGTTGAGCAAATCGATTCCTTCCTCGAAAAAACCGGCATTGAAAAGATCGGTCATCAATTCGGGACCATCGATCGTATAAATACCCGGTCCCCACCAATCCACATCGTTCGGGTCATAGCCGGCATCAAGTTTAGAAAGGCTATGCACGCCCCAATCGGAAAGGAATTCCTTTTCGTTGAGATGGGCTACGATGACTTTTTCCATGTCCTTGGTATACACGCCGGTCCGTAGGGCATCAAAAACCTGTATGGAATAGCAAACATGCGGGTTTCCCTTTTGATCAAGCGTGTTGGGCCATCCCAATTTTTCGTTCCACAGTTTTTCCTTGAATACCTTCGACAGCTCCTTTTTTCTTTTTATCAAATCGTGGGGCGTCTTTTTATCCTTATATCCATGGAGTTCCGTAAGCATGTCATAGATCAGTAATCGTTCCGCATTGGGACTTGGGGTAAAATATTGGTAGGCATCCGTTTTCTTTAGCTCCAACAAGTTTTCGTTCGAGCCGTAATCCACCAGATCCGCCGGTTTATTCAGGTCTTCGGCACCTAAGCAAAAGGTATATAAAAAATCAAGATAGGTGCCGTCGTCGACCGGTTCGTCGAGAATTGAAAAATCGCCGGTCATACTCACATAATCGTAGACTAGCAGGGCAAGCCCATGATAATTATAGGAATAGAACGGGCCAACACCCTCCCCTGTTGCCGGGTTAACGGCGTAATTATCGTACATATTGGCCTTTGCGAAGGCAAGAATGTGGTTTCTGCTGACCTCGGGCGCTAACAAGGTGACGTATTTACTCGGTAAGGCATGGTCCCATAAGTAGGAAATCATGGCACCGCCATCGATTCCGCAGGCCGCGATCCATGGGGAAAAAATAAATTCGGGAACCTCCCAAGTAACGGATAGTAGGCTCAACAGTCCCGTGTCGTACATTTTTTGTATCTCATCGGAAAATCCCTCCAATCGGGGTGCTTTTTGCATGATTTCTTTCAGGTCATTGTTCCACCCATTCCGGGTTTCGGTAACATAGGAAGCGATATCCTTAGTTATTTCAGATGCCCGATTTTTCGTTTTACCGTTATTTTGACCTAAAACGAAAACAATTCCGAACGTGATGGATTCTCCGGATTTGAGGTTAATCCGCGCTCCTAGTTTACCGTTTTCGCTATGTTCGAAAGCGGTTCCGTAGCTTACCATACTCATCTCGGCGGCCTTGGCCTTTTGCGCAAGATAATATCCTGAAGGGATGTTCATAATGGTAGTCCCATCCATTATGATATCCTTCCCTTGCAAGTCCGGTTTATTGAACTGCCAATCGGTTTCCATACCCAGCGTGCCTTCTGCGGCCCATTGAACGGGCACCTCAAGACTGTTTTGTGAAACATTCCGTAGGGTGATTTCATAAATACCCCCTCTTTGGTTATATAAGGGTAGCGCCCTTGCCTCGGTGGCTATCCCATTAACCTTGGCTCCCTTAAAAACGGATTCCGACGGATACCAAACGTAGCTATCTACCGCTACTGTTTCATCAAAAATCTTCACACCAATATCACAGGGACCAAAATAATATGGAGGGGTAAAGACCGCCTTTATACCGAACTGTTGAATATCGGGACTAACGGATGAACGGTTCGTAAAGTTGTAGTAACTATGTTGTTCAAAAATAGCGCTGTCGGAAGTGTACATGAACTGTTCGAACAGTTCGGGCAGGCCTGCGTCATCATCCATATTTTGCTGACCGCTCAAACCAAATACAGTTAGTATTGCGATTAGAAGTGTTACTTTTCCGTTGAGCTTCATGTCAAGTGCACTAATATTGAAAATTGCTATTTTTCGAATTAAGGTAAACAGAACCACTAATCCTAATGTGTTAGAAATCAAAGACAGACCTTAAAGCTTGGCTATTATTCGAGATTATTCAGTACCACCACCATTTTCTCTGCCCTTTCCAGAACCTCATCTTCAGTCCATCCCAATTTGATCAAACACGAAATATTCCGCCCCACCCAATGGTCGGACTTCGAGAAATCGGATTTCGAATAATCGGGAAGCTGATCGTAAACTTCTTGAGGCAATTTCCCAAGGGATGTCTTATGGATAAGATGTTCCCATTTTCGATAGTAATGCCAATTGTTATCATACCAATAAAAACAGGCATCGACGCCAGCTTTGCCTAAAGCGGAATGTGCTTTTTTGGCCGTATCGGTATCCGGCAGGAAAAAATTGAGGAAGGCATAGCTCTCCACCCCACCTTCCGGCACTCGCCTAAAGGTGACTCCTTCGATGGCCTCCAAAGCTTCCCGCAATATGGAATAGTTCTTTTTTTGGATGGCCAGAAATTCGTCCAAACGCGCTATTTGGGCCAGGCCGACTGCAGCATTCAGTTCTGACACCCTATAGTTATATCCTAAAAAGGGATGGGTTTCCGCTCCCCTCTCCTTTCCCAAATGGTCATGGCCGTGGTCGGAATAGTGGTCGGCATTTGCTTTGTAGTTTTCGTTGTCAGTTATAATCCCACCGCCTTCTCCGCAGGTTATCGTCTTTACATAATCAAATGAAAAACAGCCTAAATCGCCGTAGCTGCCTAAAGGTTTTCCCTCGAATGTACCGCCAATAGCCTGGCAGGCATCCTCCAATAGTAGTAAATCGTGTTTGTCGCAGATGGACTTCAAGGCTTTCAGATCCGCCATCGACCCGCACATGTGTACCGGCATTACGACCTTGGTTTTAGTTGTAATCGCGTTATCTACCGCCTCGGGGTCCAAGCATAAGGTATCGTCGATATCCACAAGAATCGGCACTGCCCCGATGGCTAAGATGGACTCGAAACTTGCCACAAAAGTAAAGGTGGGCATAATGACCTCATCCCCTGCCCCTATGCCTGCGCTGACCAAGGCAACGGTCAGGGCGGAAGTGCCACTGCTGACTACCTGTGCATGTTTCACCTTCATCCGCTTCGCTAAAGCCCTTTCCAGTTCAACGGCCTTCCAGTGCCCGTTGCGCATACTGTCGAAACCGTAGCGCATGAGCACACCGGAATCCATTACATCTTGTATTTGTGCTCTTTCCTGATCTCCAAAAAGTTCGAATCCCGGCATTCCGTGGGGTTTTTAGGTTTGTTGGTTCAAAACACAAATTCAAATTGTCAAATCCAAGTTAAGCTTTTGTGTTGCGTTTGATTTTTGTGTTTTTGGGTTCAGCTAATCTCGATTACACTATCCTCAATATCCTTACGTACTTTCTTGAATTCCGAGAACATATCGTCATTGGCCCGGTAGCCTACCGGCAAAACCAAAACGGAGGTCAGGCCTTTGCTTTCCAGTTGTAATACCGCATCGTACCCCTCGGAATCAAAACCTTCCATGGGGCAGGAATCGATTTTTTCCATGGCGCAAATGGTAAGTAGGTTTCCCAAAGCCAAATATGCTTGATTTTTGGCCCATTGTCGGATTTCTAGAATATCCTTTTTTGAAAAATCATCGACCATAGCATCCTTAAAGGGATTTAGAATGGTATCGCTGGTGCCCCTGATCTTTTTTACCTGTTTGAAATAGTTTGTAATGTAATCCTCACTGATGATTTTTTGGATACAGATAACGAGAACATGCGATGCTTGGGCGACCTGTAGCTGTTGGTAGGAATACGCCACCAATTCGTTTTGAAGTGCCTTGTTCTGAAGCACTAACAGCGTAATAGGTTGTAGTCCGTAGGAGGTTGCCGTAAGGTTGAACGCTTGTTTCAGGCCTTCGATTTTTTTTTCGGAAAGAGTTCTTTCCGCATCGAATTTTTTGACGGCGTAGCGCCATTCAAGATTTTTTATGGTGTCTGTCATAAGGGTTTGAAATTCCATTGGCAACATACAAAAGTAAAATAATTACGGCGCTTAATCGACCAATATCCCAAGGTTGTATGAAGTTAAGCCCAGATTATCACATTGGCCAATGCTCCGGGCCTTTCTAACTTCAACTAAAATCTTGAATTTGTAATAAAAAACTTATTAATTTCTCAATTTTTACCCTACATTTGTCCGTAATTACGATTTTATAAGTAAAATGCCATTTATTGTTGTTATTTTTTTGATTTTTGTTTGTGAACCTATTTATACTTTTTGTGTGTGGCCGGATACTTGCGATTGTTGGCCCGAGAAAAGTTATTTGTATACTGCTGGGCAAAATCACGGTGGTCAAAAAATGATAAATTTTGACTACCAAATGTGGTATTTCCAAACTAAAGAACAAATTGAAATCGTTGCAGTATTTTTTCGTAAAATCGATTCGAACTTCTATTTTCCCCCCTATGAAATTCAAGTTGACCGCTACCCAACTTACCGTTTTTTCCCTGATACTCTTTCTGATTACGAATTTTTTTATTTGGACGTCGATTCAAACAAGGGTATCCCACCAAAAACAAAATCTTTTTGAGCTAGAACAGGAAAAGGCGAACAATACCCTTAATCAGGCAGAAACTCGTTTGCTCGCACTCTATACCATCACCAAAAGAAAAACGCTTTTCTTGGCGAACCTGCGCGAGCTCGATGCCTTCAACAACGTCCCCACGTCCTTTACGGAACAGCAATTGGTAGCGTTTCTAAGGGTTCATCTCAACTACTATCAGGCCGTACTGTTAGACTCCTCCGGAACGGAGCTGGTCAATGCCAGGCGGATCGAAGGTTCCGTAATGCTTGAAAGTGCGGACGAACTTCAATTCAAGGGCAATCGAAATTATATTAAGGAAGCGCTTCGATTAAAAAAAGGAGATGTTGCGCTCTCGTTAACGAATATCAAGGACGGGGAGAATAAAATCGGAAAGCGCTATCGCCCTGCGATGCGTTTTTTTACACCCGTTTTCGATTCTGAAAGAAAAACAGAACTTCTAGGGCTTAATCTAGACCCCGAAAGTTGGTTCGATATTTTTGAAGATATCGAATTTGGGATAGTAAGTTCCCAACATGAAATCTATTTTGGGGCGGAGAACATCCTCGACAAAAAAAACAGAACAAATCTTGACGAAAAGGATCAGTATGGATATCCATTATTTTTTTCAAAGAAAATCAATCTAGAAAATAATTTAAAGTGGACCTTATACACCAAACCGGACAATATCGCCCTCGATGCAAAATTTGAAAAATTCAGGAATCAGGCTTATAAGACCGGAGCTGCCCTATCGATAGGCATATTGTTCTTTCTGCTGGTGGTACAAATACTCCATATAAAAAACAGGAACATTTCAAGATTGAACCGATCTATAGAAAATCGTTTGACCGAAAGGGACACTCTTATTAAGGAGATACACCACAGGGTCAAGAACAATCTACAGGTTGTGGCCAGTCTTTTAAGCTTACAATCGAGCTTCATCAAAGACGAACAGATCAAAATGTTGTTCAGGTATAGCCAATACCGAATAAATTCAATGGGTATTGTACATGAAATGCTGTACAAGAGCGATGACTTGAACCGAATCGACTACGGTGAGTATATTAGGGAATTGGTCAATGTACTAATTATATCGATGAAGGGCGATAAAAGTAAGATCGGACTGGTAACGGAAGTCAAGAATATATTTTTAAATATCGATACCTCTATTCCCTTGGGACTGATGGTAAACGAAATTATTACCAATTCCTTAAAATACGGATTTTCCGATTCCGAAGAAGGCACCATTACCGTAGAAATGAATAAGCTAAGCACTTTTACTTATGAACTTAGAATTGGCGACAATGGTTCAGGAATTCCCAAAGATGTTAATTTTAGAAATACCAAGTCGCTTGGTTTAAAGCTGATTCATAAATTGGCGCTACAGTTACGAGGCAATATCGAGAAAGATAATTCGCTAAAAGGCACTAATTATATCATAACATTTCAGGAAATTGAACAAATGTCATAACCTATGTCAAAGAAAATATTAATTGTAGAGGATAATTTTATCATACAAATGTTCTTGGAGGAAATTTTATCGGGCATCGGACATGAAGTTCTCGATTCAACGGATAATGGCGATGACGCCCTTGCAATGGCGAAGGAACACTCCCCCGATATAATTTTGCTTGACATTGGACTTTCCGGAGGATGGAATGGTATCGAACTGGCCGGTATTATCAAAGAGAAATACCAAATTCCCTTTGTATTTTTAACAGGAAATTCAGATTATGCGACCCTGGAAAATGCTAAAAGCGAAGGCCCCCTGCATATCATCAACAAGCCCATTGACGAGGACAAGTTGAAAGCGGAGTTTGAAATCATTGTTGAAAAATTGGATAGCCTAAAAATCATTTGATGGACATTATATGGATTGTATTATTCCTATCAGCACGAAATCAATAGCTTTTACCGCTATTTACGCATAAAAAAAGGCCGCTCTTTCAAACGGCCTTTTTACTACAGAGGAAAAAAAGTGATGTACACGTTAAGAGCGTTCGTACTATGAAACCTAGCGAAATCGAGCCAGCGTTGCCAGCGGGACGCTTGAAATTAGCGACTGCGATCGAACAGACCCACCACTAGGCGGCCTTTTCCACATAGTCTAACTGCTGTAACTTCAACAGGGCCTCCGATTTAGAGTTGACATCCAACTTCAAATAAATATTCTGCACGTGAAAGTTGACCGCGCTGGCCGTTACGAACAGCTTTTCGGCGATGGATTTGTAGGTCGCGCCCTGGCAGAGCAAGTCGATGACCTGATTTTCCCTTTCCGAAAAAATATCGCGTGATTTTCGCTGAAACGTGGCGATGAACAGACTGATAATGTCGTTGCTCATGGTCGCACCGTCATTTTTAATGGATTCCAAGGCATTGTACAGCTTGCGCTCGCTAACCGGTTTGGACAGGTAGCCGTTTGCGTTATTCTTGAACGCTTTTTTAACGAGATCGAAATCGTTACGACCGCTCAGCATAATGATCTTCACATTGGCATCCTTTTGTCTGAAACGCTGAATGCATTCGATACCACATTCCCCATTCAGGGATTCTTCGATAAAAACGATATCGGGAGATTGGGTGTCATACGCCTTCAGCGCCTCTTCAACAGAAGCATAAATGTCGCCCAGCGAATATTCCAAAAACATGTCAAAATACTCACGATAGGTGTTGTGAAGTGAACGGTCGTTGTCGATAACGATACTCTTTAAGGTGTTTATACTCATGGTTGTGGGGTTTTGTGATATAGTCCGAATCCTATTAAAGGTTCCGGGCCATATCGGTTAGATTTGGGGTAATCGGGTACTGATTATTCCATCGAAACGCGTGAAATCATTGTCGATCAAGGCGTAGGAAAATACTCTCTCATTGATCAGGTTAATCAAGAGGCAGCTAGGTTGACGTCGCAAAATATCTGGTTAAAAACCTTGTAAAGCGGTAGGTATACCACAGGGTTTTAATTCAATATCTCAACGGAAAACCATCCGTATGCGCTTTAAATCTAAACGATTTTAAACATCGTCAAGCAACACGATTTCGATCGTAATTATGGAATAGGATAAAAACTTCCTCCTTGAAGTGGCGAGGATGTGAACTCGTTTGGGAGTTCTTTTCTTTTCGGTAACGGGGTAGATGTAGGTAGGGTTTCATGGTGTGGGATTTGGGTTTCTACTAAGTTTAAATTTTTCTCAAAATCAATTTCATTAGTTATGATTTAGATACCAAACTTAGTAAATTATCAAACCCACCTATGAATTTGATATGTTTTTTCGTTCAAATACAGTCGTTTGCCAAAATTTTGTGTAATACATCCGGTTTTTGCGATAAAATAAATTCGCTTTTTTGGGGATACAAAAAAAACAGCGGGGCCTCCCCCGCTGTAATTTTACCTAATTTCTCTTTTCGAAAAACAAGGTCCCACTAACCATATTGTAATATTGTAATTCTATTGATCTTCGTAAAAGTTATCGACGATAGACGATGCGTTATCTACTTGCATAATCCATTTATCAGCATTGTACTGTCCGTTCATGTTGGATACATAAGCGGTCTTGGCATCTGATTTATAGTTGTAATCGGCCAGATAGACATAATGTAATCCGTTTTCTTTGTTATAGAAATAGCCTGGTTCCAATCCCTTTTGCTTTAGGTCGCCCATAAAGGCATCCAGATATTTTCTGCTTTTGAATACATTGGCAATCACGTAGTATCCGGATTTCACACCGACCAAATCGGACTGCTTCATGGTCTTGAAAGGAAGTTTGACACCATCTTTCATGTTGTCGGCATCAGCATTTTGGGTTACCGCAGGTTTTGTGATGATTTCGCCCAATACCTTGTGTACCGGCTCGAATTTTACTGATCGAGTATAAGCCTCTTCCGTTACGACCTCGGTTGTTTTCTCAGCAGCGGCAACGGCCTCGGATGCATTCACTACTTGAGCAATCTTTTCTACCGGAGAATTTTTCTCTATCGGTGCGACTGGTGTTTTAACTTCTGCTACAAGGGCATCCCTCTGTTCGGCCAATTGCATGGTACGCTGCAAGGAGTCTTTCAAGACCGCGACCATTGAAGCCAATCGCTGATCGAAAGCTGTAGTTCGCGCGGCATCGATGGAATCTTGTCTGAGTATTAGCTCGTCCAAAATCAATCGGTTTTCGTAGGCAAGGACATTGGCATCCGCTTCGTTCAGATTCGCCATGGCCTCCATGATATCCCGGTCGCCGATTTCGGTTACGGCATCATTCGTTATAGCAGCGTTCTTTAAGGTATTCTTCGTTCCGCCACCGTTTGTTCCGGGACCTTTTGTCACGGCATCGTTCGTTACGGCAACTTGCGCAACGGCATCCCTCTTAGTGTTGGCCGCTTTATTTTTCTCCACTTCGGCTTTCAGCGCCAATATCTGTTCTTCGTAGTTTCGTACGATACGATCGACCTTTTCATCCTCTGAACCCTCTGCAAAAAGACCTTTGGCGTTGTGTTCCCTATCCAAAGTATAGGCTAGGGTCACCTCGTGGTTCCAGCCAAGATCGGCTTCCTTGTTCATTACATCCCTCTCCAATAGGTATCCCAAGGACATTTTTTTGCTCAGGTTGAAACCAAGTCCCAATGAAAGTCCGTATTCTTGATCAAAATTGGTTTGGAACCATCCATAATCCGGCAGATCGAGCAGCATAGAGCCCACATAATTGACGCTACCGTCTTCGTTTTGGCCGACCTGTACGAGCGGCATAAAACGGGCATTGGCCAAAAGGCCCCTGTTCTGCATAAATTCGTAGGTATACTGTACGGAAGCCTTAACGCTTTTGGTGCCCAGGTCCGTCACGAATTCATTCGTAGTCTGGTTATATTTAAATAGATCCGTGGCATATACACCGAAATCGAATTGGCCTAATGAGAGCGTAACGCCCGGCTTGATGGCGATTTGGCTTTCCTTTTTCGACTCATCGAGTTTGTTGTCGGCATCGGCAACGACAATCCGGTTCTTGTCAAGACCTTTGGTGAAATAGGTAATGTTGGTGCCGAATGTCAGTTTATTTTTTTCGCCCAAGCGTACTGCCGTAGCGTAATTGGCGTTGAAGCCGAATTCTTGAACAACGCCGGACCATTGGCTGTAGACACTGATGCCCAAGGCGGTGCGATCGTTCAATCTGTTGCTGAATCCTAAGAAATAGTTCTGGTCGTTATCCTCAAAGGTCGCATATTGGTTTCTATGTAGGATGTTGATGTAGGATTTGTTCTCGCGTACCAATGAAAAGGTAGGGTTGATCAGAAATCGGTTGAAGAACAATTGGTTTTGATAGGTGCTCGTAGTACCCAAAGCCGGGGCCTGTTCTTGACCGAAGCTGCTTTGCAGGCCTAATACGGCGCAAAACAAGAGGAGCATTCCTATGGTATTTTTTATGTTGTTGGGGATTTTCATGGCAATGGAATTATGGTTAATCTGGGGTAGTATTTGGGATTTTACTGTGGGATGATAGGGTCGACTTGGGGAAACTTTACTCAAGTTTTTCGTTAGGTCGACCCAATGCATCCGCTACACAGTTTAATACGGACCGGGCCTTAAGGTATCGGCTGGCGGTCGGTAGGGTCAAGTTCGATTACTCGTCCTCAAAAAGGGAACTGGTATAATCGATCTGGGAATTGTTTATGGCTTCCATAATATCGTAGTCGCCTTGTCCGTTTCCATTATTGTTGTAAGAGAACACCACTTTTTGTACGTCGGTCTTGCCATTTCCGCGGTTGGACATCACATAGCCTGTTCCATTTTTGGAAGCTAGGGACACCGCAAACTCATCGCCGTCGCTGTTTATCTCGTCGCCAAGATTGATGGCCAAGCTGACATTGGCGCGGCCGACCTGGGCCATGTAGACATCGAGTCCACCTTGGCCCCTATGGCCTTCGGATGCAAAAGACAGCGTGTTGCCCTCTATTATATTAGGATACAGGTCATTTTTCTTCGTGTTGACCTTTTTGCCCAAGTTTTTGGCGACACCCAAACTACCATCATTACTTATGGTGGATACATAGATATCATATTCCCCAAAAGTACCGGGCATATTGGAGGCGAAGAACAACCGCTTCCCATCTTCGGACAAGGCCGGATGCATTACGGAGGCATGTTTTGGGGCCACGGCGACTTCCCGCGCGTTTTTCCACTGTCCGTTTTTCTTTTCCGCCCTATATATTTTATGTACTAGTTCTTTTTTTGAAAAAACGCCGTACATAGGCTTTACATATTCCGGTTTACTGAAATAAGCGGTGTTGCCGTCGGGGGTCAAGGTAATCGGCGCCTTATACCTGTTCTGCATTTCGGAACGGTCGCTTTCGGAGAGTTCAACATCAACATCCGATAGCAATTGATCTTCCACGAACTGAATATCGTAACCTCTGTTGAAATCCAGATTCCGGTATTTGCTTGTGCCAGTATCTGTATCGGCACCCGCCATTTGGTTGCCATTGATCTGATAGTCCGATTGAATCATGGCTAGCCAATCTTTGTTGTTCGAATCGTTCGGTGAATTATCGGCAACTATTTGCTGCTTTGCGTGTTGGTATCTTTTATGGTAACTGGCACTTAAGGTATTTTGCTTGCTGTTTTCCTGTAGTTTTTCATACCAGAAAAGAGCCGTTTCATAATCTTCATTGAGGAAATTGGCATTGCCAAGATCTTCATAGATAGCTTTGTCATCGTATCCCATATTTTTAAGGGTACGGTAATTATCCATTCTTTTTTCGGTCTGCCCGTTTATATCCTGATTACTATTGCTATGGATATCCTGGGCGGACACCGAATAGCTAAAACAGGTAAAAACAGTGCCGAAAATCACGGAGGTCAGGGGGTATTTCATGATTTCTTCGATTAAGGGGTTAATAACTTCGACAAAGTTCATAAAACATTCCCGTTGCGTTCTTAGCAAAAATTCATAGGTTTTTGGTTTTACGGGATGGGTTCTGTTAAAAAAAGATGGTTTTTTGGGAAGAATTCTCGATAAAATAACGCTTGAATCGCCTATTTTTATTGACTTTTATGAGGATGGCCTTCATTTTCGGGATGCATTCAAGCAAAAAATCGGATATTTCTAAGATATTCGATGAAATGCAGTGATTATTTGGTGAAAGAGGATAGCACCCTCAACTATTAAATTTTATGAAAGTGAAAGTAATTTCGTACCTAATATTACGTTAGTATAAGGCCCATACCCAAAGAGACTACAATGATACTACCCAGATTATCAACGATTCTAACCTTGGCGCTTATCACTTGTAGCGCTGCCAACCTACAGGCACAGCCTCAAGAACCCTACACATTTCATCATATCGAAAATGGTATGTCGCAAAACTCGGCTACCGTACTTTTAGAGGATAGCTATGGTTTTATCTGGGTCGGAACCCGCAACGGTCTAAATAAGTATGACGGTACGGATTTTCAGATATTCGAGAAAAGTCTAGATGGCGTAACCGGCCTGACCGATGAATATATCGGCGCACTATATGAAGATGGTCCGGACCTATATATCGGTACCGATCAAGGCTTGAGCGTGTACGACCGTACCCTAAAACGCGTGAGTCCATATCATTTTAAGGAGTCGGCAAAGGAAATCGAATCCAAGAATATCATATCGATCGCCAAGACTGCAAACACATTATGGCTGGGCACTTCATCTGACGGATTGTACGCCTACCAGACGAAGACCGGCAAATTCAGGCACTTTCTAGCGAACGAAAAAATAGAGATTCTCAAGCATAGTAACCATCATATTTTAAAAGTGACCCCTTTGGACGGTGAGCGTCTATTGGTCGTATCCAGTTTCAATATTTTTGTGATCGATACTGATCTGAACATACTCAATAAGGTTCCCGTACAAGAAAACATAACGAGTGTTGCACAATTCGATGAAATGAATTTTGTTATCGGCACATCGGAGGGATCGATAGTCGAATTTAAAATAAGCCCTACTTCGGAGATGTCAATCAAAAAAACCATCATAAGTCCGGGGTTCTTAATTCTATCTCTGGCAAAGGATAAAAACGATGCTATTTGGATCGGTACGGAAAATAACGGTCTGTTCATCTACTCCAAAGTTACCGGCGATGTAGCCCATTTAAAATATAGTTCGGCCCGCCCCAATTCGATATCCAACAATTCTGTTTGGTCGCTTTTAAGTGCACGAAACGGGGTGATGTGGATTTCGTGTTTTAAGAGCGGGCTAAGTTTTTACGATTCCGAATACTATAAATTCACACATATCAACACGGATCCCTTTGATTCAAGCTCCCTCAGCAATAGGTTGGTCAATGCATTCAAAGAGGATAGCGCCGGCAATATATGGGTCGGAACAGATGGCGGGGGACTGAATTACTGGAACAGGGCTACCGACACCTTCGATCATTATTCGTTAAACGATAAAAATTTTGCGGCCAATGTGGTGCTGTCCATCCTTCAAACCAAAGACGATGAGCTTTGGGTGGGCACATGGGGATATGGTATCATTGTTTTTAACACAAAAAGTAAAGAATTTTACCAGCGGAATACTCAAAATTCTTTTTTAAAATCCAATTACATCAGCGATTTACTCTGGGATAAAAAAGGACGCATATGGATTATAAACTACAATGGTGGTGTTCAAGTATATACTCCGGATACGGATAGCCATACTGACGTAATACTGAAATCGGCCCACGATGGCTCCGAAATTACCTCTGCCTATACGATACTGGAGGATAGCGCCGGCCACGTTTGGATAGGCACCCTTAATGCCGGGCTGTTTCAGCTGACAGCGAAGGAAGATACCTGGAAAATCGATCACTACCATGATATAGATAGGCAAAGAACATTAAGCAATAATTTTGTCAATACCATTGTACAGGATAAATGGGGTACCATATGGGTAGGCACGCAAGGGGGCCTTAACCAATATCTTCCCAAAAGCAACTCTTTTCGGGCCATCACAAAAGCCAACGGTTTGAAGAACGATGCCATAAAGAGCATACTTATCGATGGGCGAAAACACTTATGGCTAGGTACCGAACGGGGCATTGCAAAATACGATACCGAGACGGAAACTGTTTTGGATTATGATATAAAAGATGGTCTGCAGTCTAACGAGTTCAACGCAAAATCTGCCCTTAAAACGGTTTCGGGCGAATTTTTGTTCGGTGGAAGCAATGGATTCAACATTTTTAGGCCCGAGGATGTGGTAAAGAGAGACGACGCGCCCGAACTTTTTATTTCGGTTCTAAAGATTTTCAATAAGCCTGTGTTGCCCAATGATGGGTCCGCTATCCTCAAAAAGGATATCAGCCAGATGGATTCCATAACTTTGGATTACAATCAATCCGTTATCAACTTTAACTTTAAAACGCTCACCTTCAGACATCCCGAAAAAGTAAACTATGCCTATTTCTTGGAAGGTTTTGAAACGGATTGGAATTATGTGGGCAATACTCCCACTGCGACTTACACCAATTTAAATCCGGGGGAGTACATCCTTAGAATTAAATCGACCAATTCAGATGGGGTTTGGGTTGCCAATGACATCAGCCTTGCCATAACCATAAATCCTCCTTTTTGGAAAACCTGGTGGTTCCGCACCTTGCTTTCAATTGCGTTTTTGGGAATCATATATCTCCTGTATTTCTTTAAGGTACGGAATATAAAAAGGCATCAGATAAAGTTGGAACAACAAATAGACGATCGCACCCAAGAATTACAGTTACAAAAGAAAAAATTAGCGGATGTGGCCGAAGAGCTGTCCGTTAAAAACGATGAAATACAGCGGTTTACGTATTCTGTTTCCCATGATCTTAAAAGTCCGCTCAACAGTATCCAGGTCATGGCCGACCTAATTTCGATGGATGTTGAGGAGGGGAAAATCACCGATGCAAAAGAATGTCTTGGTTATATCACCCAGTCCTGTACCATTATGAACAGTCTAATTGCGGATATTACCGAAATTGCGAAATTGGGAAAAATTGAAAATAAAATGGAAATTTTAGATTCCAAAGAAATTATTCAAGTAGCCAGCAATATGGCCATCGGTCGCCTCCGGGAACGGAAGGTCCAGTTAATCGTTGAAGATGCGCTTCCGAATATTTACGGAGATCGCAACCGGTTCGTCCAGGTTTTTGAGAACCTGATCGATAATGCGATAAAGTATATGGGGGAGCAAGAAAAACCTGTGGTAGAGATCAAAACTAAGGTCGGTCAAGATTTTCAGCAATTTTTTATCATTGATAACGGTTCAGGCATGGATGCGAAGTCCTTAGATAAATTATTCACCCCTTTTAAACGTTTCCACGCAAAAACAAAGGGAACCGGCCTTGGACTATATATGGTAAGGAAAATCGTAGTCTCCCATGGCGGAACGATTACGGCAGCATCCGAGGGCAAAGGAAAAGGCACGACCTTTATATTGACCTTACAGAAAGCTGACAATACAGTGCAAAAAGCGCAGGCTGGCGGAGAGTATACGGAGGTATTATGCTTACCCCCATCCTTAGGACAATAATTCTTTAAAAATAAGTTTTATGATGGTGTTGAAAGAGGGGGTCCGGGGGGAGACTCATAACACGCCGTTTTTGTTGAAAACCCTGTTTTTCCCTTTTGTGCCATCATGCCGCCTTCCTCTTTCTTTGTTCATAAACTGTTGACAGGGCCTCGTCCCCCTGGCTCTGATACCTCTGCTCGTTGTTGTAATATTCGAAATACTTCCTCAGCCCCCGGTAGCATTCCCGTCCGTCGTCGTCCGGGAAAAGATAGACATGCTCATACTTGACGCTGCGCCAGAGCCGCTGGACGAATATGTTGTCCAGGGCCAGTCCTTTCGGAGCCACGTAAGTATCCACAGTACTCCCAGCCATGGGTACAGATCGACAAAGTTCACAAAACATTCCCGTTGGGTTCTTAGCAAAGATTATTAGGTTTTTGGTTTTATGAGTATGGCCTTCATTTTCGGGAGGCATTCAAGCAAAAAATCGGATATGTCTAAGATATTCGATGAAACATAGGGATTTTGGTCAAAATAGTGATGTCACCACTTTCTTCTTGTGTTTAGAAAAACCTGACGTAAATTGTATCTTTTAAAACTCTGGGATTGACGCCTACGTATCCCAATTGAAATACGGATTATGAAGTTTGTCGGTAGTCAGATGGCCTATTACCTGAAAGACAGGAACTTTAAGAGAAACTCTAAGGTCTTACTACGATATTTGGTCTTCTTAGGCATTGTGATTTGTATGTTCTCCATTCTTTTCCACGTCATTATGGAAAGGGTCGAGGGCAAAGATCATTCCTGGGTCACCGGTTTTTATTGGACCCTGACCGTTATGAGCACCCTTGGCTTTGGCGACATTACCTTTGAAACAGATATCGGTCGTATTTTCAGCATCATCGTACTAATCACGGGAATCATTGCGCTATTGATCGTTTTGCCATTTGCCTTCATAAGGCATTTTTATGTCCCCCTTTTAGAATCACAAAATAAAAACCGGGTGCCACGACAGGTTCCTAAAGGTACACAAAACCATATCTTACTATGTGCGTATGATGTGGTGGCAAGAGACCTAACGGAGCGATTGGAACAAGAGGGTACGCCTTATTTCGTTATCGAACCCGATCTGACAAAGGCACTTGAATACCACGATTTGCATATTCCCGTACTACTTGGGGAATTGGACAGTCAAGAAACCTTTCTCCATGCCAATATCAGGGACGCCAAATTGATTTTGGTCAATAGGAAAGACACCGAAAATACCATAATCATTCTCACCGTTAGGCACCTTGCGCCCGATATTCCCATTGTAGCCATAGCAACGGATGACGAATCGGTCGATGTACTGCAATTGAACGGTGCCGACCATGTACTTCCCGTGAAAAGATGGCTTGGGGAACAATTGGCAAACAGGGTAAATGCGCAACATGCAAAATCCCGACCTATAGGACAATATGAAGATCTCTTTATCGCCGAACTGCCCATTCACAATACCCCTTTGGTCTCCAAGACCATCCGGGAGACCGGATTGAGACAAAAGTTCGGGGTCAGCATTGTGGCCATCTGGAAGAAAGGCAGGATGAAACCGATAGCAGGCACAGAAAAACTGACCTACGATAGTGTTTTGGTCATCATAGGTAATAAAGACCAACTCAATAGTATCGACGAGCTCTTTCATGAATACAATGTAAACCCCAACCCGGTGCTGGTAATCGGAGGGGGCAGGGTAGGGTTTGCGGCGGCCGAATCATTACAGAAAGACGGCATCCTCGTAAATCTGATTGAAAAAGACCCAGAAATATGCAAAAAAGTAGGCCATGTTTGCCATAAAGTATTCCCAGGCATGGCATCGGATTACGATCTCTTAAAAAGCGCCGGAATCATGGAAGCTCCATCCATAATACTTTCAACCAACGACGACACCATGAATATTTATCTCGCTTCCTATTGTCGTCAACTGCACAAGGAATTGAAAATAGTGAGCCGGATATCCGAAGCCCGAAATATCGATATTATGCACAGGGCGGGGGCCAATTTTGTATTGAGCTACGCCACGCTTGGCTCGGAAGCGGTATTGGCCATCTCCAAAAACCGGGAACTGACCGTTCTCGGGGAAGGCATTGCACTAATTATTGTCCCCATACCCCGTTCATTGGAGGGTAAAACACTGGCAGAATCCGGTATAGGTGCCGAAACGGGACTCTCCGTTATCGCCATAAAGGAAAATGCGCAAGTGGCTACACAGTTATCGGCCCATACCCTGCGTCCCCCCGGTGCGGAGATAGTCATGCTTGGAACCCCGGATATGAGGAATACTTTCAATGCAATCTATGGAACCTCGACTTCATCCAATTGAACAAGGAAATAGTGGAAAGCATTAATCGATGCTTGACAGTTGAACACTGTTCATCATCGGCATTGAATAGTAACCTTAGTAATTATTAGCTTGTATGTTTTATTTGAAACCAACGGATACTGCCCAAACATATTGATTTTATTAAGTACATTTGGCCTTCATTAAAACGGTTTACCTTTATTATAATGAGTTTATTTCACAAGGTTATTTATACTCCAAAAGTTAATTGGCTGATACGGAATGTCAACTATTTGTTATCGCCTTTTTTACCGAACAAAATTAAGATCCATCCTTCCGGAAAATTGAAAGTAGGATTAAAGAACCATGAATCCTTTTATCTAAGAACAAATCAAACTAGCTATTTAACCCGTGAGCTGTTTTGGAAAAAGGCCGAAAATTTTGAGTATACAACGATATTCATAGGTTTAATAGCAAAAGTGACTACCTTTTTTGATGTTGGTGCAAACATTGGATATTATAGCATTCTAGGATGTAAAATCAACCCATCTTTAACGGTCTATGCTTTTGAGCCATCGATTGGGGTAATGATCTATATGCGTGAAAATCTGAAAATAAATAATTTGTTGGATAAAGTATTC
>NZ_JBGTHY010000241.1:0-3138 GCF_041745955.1 Pricia sp. | reverse complement strand
CGAAAACAATAGCAATCCACCGAACGTTGGCCAACAGGACAATACGATTCCCGTATCCCTCTTTAATGTGGCCAATTCAATGCCTTTGGACGTTTGGAGGGAAAATGCGTACGATGCGAACGGTGATGAAATCGTGTACTCCCGTTTCCGGAACAGGACCAATCCCTATTTTGTTTTGGACAAACAGTTCAACAATATCACTAGGGACCGTATATTTGGAAACTCATCCCTCAACTATAATTTCTTTCCGTGGTTATTCGGGCAGATACGGGCGGGCCAAGATTACTGGTCCAGGGATCAGGATTATAATGGTTTTCCCACAGGTCATGCTTCCAGACCACCCGCACCGGATGGTTTTGTCAATGGTACGTACACTCAGGAAGTACGTCGATTTCGGGAAACGAACGTGGACTTTCTATTATCCGCCTCAAAAGATTTCGGGAAGGATTTCGGATTTGGTCTGACGGTCGGCGGAAACAAAATGAAGAGGGTTTCAAAATTGAACCGTGTTAATGTGAACGACTTTATCATTAGAGATCTATACACGGTGCAGAACGGTAGGGTTAAGGACCCCATCTACAATTTGTCGGAAAGAGGTGTGAATTCTTTATACGGCAGTATGGATCTATCCTATAAAGAAACTATTTATTTGAACGGAACGCTTCGAAATGACTGGTTCACTACCTTATCACCTGAAAACCGAAGTATTCTATATCCTTCGATATCCGCAAGTTATGTATTTTCCAATAATCTCGAAGACTCAAATTGGTTGACTTTCGGTAAATTGAGGGCCGCTTATGCAGAAGTAGGAAGCGATACCGACGTGCCTCCCTATTCCGATGTGCTGTTCTACAACATTAACGCCAACCTGTTCGCGAATTCCGACGGGCAGTTACAACCGGTTGCAGGCGCAAATACCAATACCTTGCCCAACCCCAATCTTAAGCCTGCCCGTGTTACAGAGGCAGAGATAGGTTTAGACCTTCGGATGTTCGATTCCCGTGTAAATTTAGATTTGAGTGTATACCGTAAGACCACTTTAGATCAAATCATTTCCGCCCAGATCTCGAATACTTCGGGATTTGAAAATACGCTCATCAATAGCGGCGAAAGTCGAAGCGATGGAGCGGAAGCCCTTTTAACCTTTGTGCCTTTTCGAAACGAAGACTTTCGTTGGGATATTATTTTGAATGCTTCCTACAACAAGACAAAGGTAATTAGCTTGCTGACGGATGAGCCCGGTGAAAGTATCGTAGTGGGTACGCATGCCTTCAATGGATTCCTTTACCAAGTCGTTGGCGAAGAAATCGGTCAGCTGGCCGGTTTCGGGTACCAGTTCGACGATCAGGGCCGCCAGATTTTCGCCGATGATGGACGGCCACAACGTTCCGACGATATCGTCTTTTTCGGAAGTGCCTTGCCCAATTGGATAGGGGGTATCACCAATACTTTTAAGTACAAGAATTTTAACGCGTCTTTCTTGGTCGATTTTAAGTTAGGGGGACAGATGATTTCGGGTACCAACTTTAACGCTACCCGCCATGGACTCCATAAACAGACCCTTCCCGGTCGGGATACCGGGGTAGTTGGGGTCGGGGTAAACGAAGCCGGCGAAATCAACCAAGTGGCCACGGAATCACAGACCTATTGGGAGGTCATAAGATCGCAACAGCTCATAGAGCCTATAGTTTACGATAGTGGTTTTTGGAAATTGCGACAGTTGACCCTTGGATACGACTTTGGAGGGCTGCTCTCCGAAAATGCAATGGTTAAAGCGGTAACTTTAAGTTTGTTCGCCAACAATTTGTTTATCATTAAAAAATGGGTGCCGAATATCGATCCCGATTCCTTCGGATATAGTTCGGATAACGTATCCGGACTGGAGTCCACCGGTGTCCCGACTACCCGTAGTATCGGTTTTAACCTAAACTGCAAATTTTAAATAAAGAAAAAACTCATGAAAAATTGTATCCTAAAATATATGCTTTTTGCCGGCATGGTTTTGATTTTCTCCTGTGACAAAAATTTCGAGGAGATCAACACGAACGAGGTCGATCCGACTAGTGCCAGCGTCGATCCGGTATTTCTACTGAACAATGCCATAATCAACACTTCGAATTCGAATGCGCAGCTTATTTACGACATGGGTATCGTACAACAGATCATTTCCCCGAATTCCGGGGTGCTTACCGGTGCTAATTACAATCAGGAAAACCGTGAATTCGCCCAACAGCATTGGACCAAGTTGTACGAGAACGTAATAAAGAATACGGGAGATATCAAGGCACAGCTGTCGGCGGAAGGCGCCACCGTTCGTCCCAACCTCTTGAATATGACTCGGCTGGTAGAGGCCCTGGCCTTTATGGTCCTTACCGACGAACATGGCGATGTACCTTATTTCGAGGCCGGCAAGGGGGTGTCGGATCAAATTGTTTTGCCGGCGTACACACCGCAGGAAGAGATTTATAAAGACCTTATCAATGTGGTAAGGAACGCCTCCGCCGATTTGAGCGACACTGCACCCTCAGAAAATGGTGAGATAATGTATTCGGGGGATATCGATAAATGGAAACGTTTCGGAAATTCATTGTTGTTACGGTTGGGAATGCGGCTTACCGAAGTAGACCTGACGTTGGCCGAGCAAACGGTAAAAGAGGCGTTCGCAGGTGGGGTAATGCAAGCGAACGATGATAATTATGTAATCCGGCACGATAGCAACTATACCAATAATGCCGGAGTAACCTTAAATGCAACGGAGGCCAATAATTATTACATGACGGGATTTTTTGTGGATTATTTAAGGGACATGAACGACCCAAGATTGGAATCCATTGCCGTACGTTATATAGGGGCTACCTCTGGACCCGAACAGATTCCTGAAATTGGATCCACCGATCCCGATGACCAAATCGGTATGCCGATCGGTTATGACAATTCCACTATTGGCGGTGTTGCCACATCCATGGACCTGGCCAGTTTTTATGCCTTTACGCAAGTGGATCGTTACCGCTTTATCAAACAGACGGCTCCGATGTTTATGGTGACTCATAGCCAAACGCAATTGCTATTGGCCGAAGCAGCGGTCAGGGGCTGGGTTTCGGGAGACCCCGGGGATTATTTTCAAGAGGGTATACGTGC
>NZ_JBGTHY010000240.1:0-3917 GCF_041745955.1 Pricia sp. | reverse complement strand
TTGATAAACTGTGGGAACGCCAAGCATGGAGTTCCTATGGATAACTGGTGGTCGACATAAACTGCGGCCGTAGAGAATAACAAAGAAAATGAAAAATAACTACTATGCCGTTTTAATGGCCGGTGGGGTCGGATCCCGATTTTGGCCGGTGAGCACATCCTCGTATCCCAAACAGTTTCACGATATGTTGGGTACTGGCGATACGTTGATACAGAAGACTTTTAAGCGATTAACTACCTTCGTTCCGACGGAAAACATCCTCATTTTGACCAATGAGCGGTACAACGATTTGGTGCTGGAACAGTTGCCGAAGGTGCGGCAAGAACAAGTCGTCTTAGAGCCTGCCATGCGCAATACCGCCCCATGCATTTTGTATGCCGCCTTAAAAATCCAAAAAATGGACCCTGATGCGGTGATGATCGTCGCCCCTAGCGATCATTGGATCGAAAACGAAGAGGCTTTTGCCAAAGACGTTACCGCCTGTTTCGAAAAGTGTGAGACCGAAGAGATACTCTGTACCTTGGGCATCAAACCCTCCTTTCCCAATACCGGTTTTGGATATATCGAATATGAGAAAGATGGCGGCCCGAAACGTTCGGGCCTCAAGAAAGTCCACCAATTCCGTGAAAAACCGGATTATGGCACCGCCAAGGAATTCTTGGCCCAAGGCAATTTTTTATGGAACGCAGGTATTTTCATGTGGGGCGTGAACACCATCGTGAACGCGTTTAAAAAATACCAGCCCGAGCAATATGCGCTATTCGAATCTGGGATATCTTCCTACAATACTTCGAAAGAATCTACGTTTATTCAAGAGCATTACCCGTTAGCGGAAAACATATCTATCGATTACGCTATTTTAGAAAATTCGAAGTCCATCTACGTGCTTCCGGCGACCTTTGATTGGAACGATCTGGGCACTTGGGGCTCCTTGTACGACAAATTGGATAAAGACGAAAGCAACCATGCCATTGTGAACGCAAAGGTGATTTCCGAGGATGCATTTGGCAATATGATCCGTTCCCCCAAGGATAAAATCGTGGTCATCGATGGCCTCAAGGATTATATTATTGTTGATAATGACGATGTTCTTTTGATCTATCCCAAATCAAAGGAGCAGGACATCAAAAAAGTGCTGAACAGGGTAAAGGATGCATTCGGGGATAGTTACACCTAGAGACAGTTTTAAAACATGAACGAATATCGTAACCAGGATAATATCACCCCGACCAAAGGTCCTTCGGGGAGCAAGGAAGAAGTAAAAAAGGATTTTAAGGGACTGCTGGAAAGTACGAAAGCCTTTCTGCTGGAACTCCTGGATATTCGCACCAATACCGACCAAGAAGCTACCAAAGTAGCCATTGTTGCCGATATTCCCTTTAGGGGCCATACCTCTTGGATCCTCATCTGTTCGATATTCATTGCCTCCATTGGTCTAAATGCCAATTCTACGGCCGTAGTGATCGGGGCGATGTTGATTTCCCCGCTTATGGGTCCGATATTAGGTCTGGGCATGTCATTGGCCATCAATGATGTCGATACCCTGCGGCGCTCGTTGAAAAATTTTGCCATCATGGTGGTGTTGAGTGTGCTGACAGCTTATTTGTTCTTCGCTGTTTTTCCCATTCGTGATGAGTCCTCTGAACTCCTGGCACGGACAGCGCCGGATATCCGGGATGTACTTATCGCTTTTTTTGGCGGCTTGGCACTGGTCATCGCACGTGCCAAGAAAGGAACTATTGCCAGTGTTATTTTTGGGGTCGCCATAGCCACCGCATTAATGCCGCCCCTGTGTACCGTAGGTTTTGGTATCGCGATCGGTAATTGGGACTACGCGTGGGGCGCGTTGTACCTATTTACGATCAATACGATTTTTATTGCCCTCGCTACATTTTTGGTCATTAAATTTCTACGCTTTCCTATGGTTCGGTATGCCAATTCGCAGAAACGGAGAATGACCGCCCGAATCGCGTCGGCTATTGCCGTGCTGGTCATGATACCTGCCGGTTATACATTTTTCAAGGCTCTTAAAGTGTCAAGTTTCAGTAATCAGGCACAACAGTTTATCAATCAAAAAGTAGCACCCTACCAATTTTCCGAGGGTGGCCGTTTTATGGACAATTTTACCGACATTCAATATAATGACGGTGTCGATCCGTTTATAGAACTTGTTTTTATGGGGGATGAGGTGATCCCCGAAAATATTATCGCGACTTGGGAAAAACAAAAAAACGATGAGTTTCCTAAACTCAGGGATACCGAGCTTCATATCATTCAGGGATCTAAAAACGAGCAGGTCGATCAGCTCAGATACGTCAATGAACTCTACGAATCGCAAAAGAACCAACTCATGGGCAAGGACGATAAAATCGCCTTTTTGGAAACGGAACTAACGCGTTTTAAAAAGTCCGCTTCCAAACAGATTCCTTTTCGCGATATCAGCGCGGAGGCCAAGGCAAACTATGAAAATTTGGTTGCGTTGGAATATGGAAATGCCCTAAGGACCGATTTCAATAAAATCGACACCCTATCCGTTTTTCAGGTGCAATGGGCACCCGGTCTGGGGGCAGGGAGAATATCCGCAGAAAACAAAAGGTTGCATCACTGGCTGAAGATTCGATTGAAGGATAGTACCGTTCAACTTCGGGAGTAGTATCCGATAAAACCTTTTCTTTTTTGCTCTTCAGGCACCAATTTCACATTTATTTTTGGAATTTGGGATTTGGAATTTCGTTCTTGGGATTTTCTAAGCTCTAGTTCCGCTCCTCAATATACATCTGCCGCACTTTTTCGAAGAGTTCGGAAGAATATACAAAATCGGTAACGGCCTCATTATCGGTCTTGAAGATTTCATGTTTGGTGCCTTCCCATTCCTTTATCCCATCCTTTAAAAAAATAATTTTTTCCCCGATTTCCATGACCGAATTCATATCGTGGGTGTTGATAACGGTAGTAATATCATATTCTTCGGTTATTTCTTGGATCAGGTTGTCAATCAGGGTAGCGGTTTTGGGATCTAATCCCGAATTGGGCTCATCGCAAAAAAGATATTTTGGGTTCATGACTATGGCCCTTGCAATGGCGACCCTTTTCTGCATCCCGCCCGATATCTGTGAGGGAAACCTATCGTAGGCTTCCGTAAGGTTGACCCGTTTTAGCACGAAATCGACCCGATCTTGTTTCTCCGATTTTGATTGTTTGGTGAACATTTCCAACGGAAACCTGACATTGCCTTCCACGGTCATGGAATCGAACAGTGCGCTTCCTTGAAAAACCATCCCCATCTCTTGGCGTAGGTCGCGGCGCTCATCTCCCGAAAGCTTCGAATAATCCCTTCCATCGTAAGAAATGCTTCCTTCCTCGGGACTAAAAAGCCCGAGTAGACATTTTAGGAAAACGGTTTTTCCCGAGCCACTTTGGCCGATGATCAGATTGGTCTTTCCTTTTTTAAAAGTCGTGCTGATTCCCTTTAATACTTGTGTATCGCCAAAAGATTTGTGTATATCGTTTACTTCGATCATTAGTTCAATAGCAATTGGGTGAGTATGTAGTTCATGACGACGATAAAAACGCTTGTCCAAACAAAGGCAGTCGTACTGGCTTTGCCCACTTCCAATGCTCCGCCCTTCATGTAGAAACCATGATATGAAGGTACGGTGGCCAATATCCATGCAAAGACCAATGTTTTGATAAATGCGTAGAGCACTTGATAGGGTATAAAGTCGATCTGTAGGCCTTCGCTGAATTCTGCACTGGTCAAAAACCCGCCAAAAACCCCGGCGATCCATCCGCCTACGATGCCTACGAACATAGAGATAGCGATAACAAAGGGATAGAAAAGCATGGCCACGATTTTTGGGAAAACCAAATAGTTCAGGGCGTTCACCCCCATAACCTCCAAAGCGTCGATCTGTTCG
>NZ_JBGTHY010000239.1:0-3545 GCF_041745955.1 Pricia sp. | reverse complement strand
CAATGAAAGGTGGTCTAGATTGTTTATCTGTTCCCCGCCGGAAGAAGAACTGCTGCCGGGCTCTCCCACTATGTAATTGTTGGTCGCGGAACCTCCGCCTTCGTTGGCCGGAAATCCGCCCCAGCCCCCGTTGGCCCCATTGTCCGTAACATATACCGCGCCGCTTTGGGTCAACACCAGATCATAGGTATTGCGGTAGCCCGGGGAAAATATCTGAACTGGGCCGGCGGGAACCACTATGGCCTGATTCAGGCCATCGTTGCCACCAAAGGGATCGTTCAGGTCGACACCATTGTATCCAGGGGAGTCCGGATCGGCGATGCCGTTCACATTAGGCCTTGAAGGGTCATCCAAGGTGGGAAGATCATAGATATAGCTTCTTCCATTGTCATTTTTTACCGACATGGTATTGAGCATGGATAGGTTTATGGATAAAATGGCCGCGGAAAGCGCATATTCGCCCGTGTATGCGAAGTTTATGGAGGGCGATCCCGCATTGGTATGGCCACCTTGTGCCACAAGTAAGTAGTCGGTGCCATTTACGGTAACAAACTCCAAACCGTTGTTGGCATGGTTTTCCTCGGAACGGGGAAGCCCACGCACCAAGTCCACCATCACCCATGAACTGCCGTTCCATGTAAAACGGGTGATGATGCCCGAGTTGGTATCCAGGCCCTTATCGCCACTGCCGCCGCCAGAGCCGCCGCCGATACGAAAATCGCTGGAGCATACATAGAGTATCGGATTGGCTGCGGTACCCGCCACGGTCAAGCCTGTGGTCTCCCGGGAGGTGGCCGTGAATAAGGTACCATTATCGTTATAATCCTGTATGCCCTGAATGCCCGCAAGCACCTCTTGGTCGAGCACCACATAATTGCCCGGACCGTTACGCTGTACGGTATATATTTTAATCAGGCCCGTATATTCCGCTACATAGAGCCTGCCATCAGGACCGAACATCAACGAAGTTCCCGCTGAAACGGAGCCTTGGCCATTAAAATTCAGATTGTTCTGGGAGAAGCTCTGGGCCGCCAGATCTGTAAAAATAGCAGTTATCAAAAAAAAGGTAGGCAATACGTTCAAAACCCTAACCAAAAACCTATAATAATTAGCCATAAGTACCCTATTAACGGTTAAACCGCTGTATTGAATAAAGTATAAAATGGGGGAATTGTGAAAGAAGTAAATAATCCTCGGGGGCAAGCTTCGGGTCATTAAACCCAATGGATATTAAAAATATATTTTAAATAAAAAATAAAAAAATAGAATCGTGCTTAATCGTTTATTTACATGATTTGATCGATTAATTGCACTATGTTTCGGACCTATAAAACCAAACTTCCCGCAAGTTGCTTTAAGATTATCTCTGAAAGCTTGGCCTGGAATTTCGCGTTACTATGGCGCACCTTGGCATTGATAAAATTGAGTTGCGCGGTTCTGAATTCGATGGTAGGTATGGTACCGATCCTATATTTTTCAACGGTTATATCAAGATTTTCTTTGGCAATGGCTTCATTGTTTCCCTCCAACTCAATGAGGCCTATATTCGTTAAATAGGTTTGATAGGTGGTACCCACCAACGACATTAATTCCTGTTCTTGCTCGGCAATGGCCACTTCGGCATTTTCGATGGCAATTTTTCCGATTTGTTCATTCCTGTTCTGATTGAAGCCGTCGAAAAGGTTCAAAGTCGCTCCAAACCCGTAGTTAAAGCCTCTGGAATTCGCACTTGTAGAAAAACCGAGATCCGATTCCGAACGACTAAAGTTATATCCCGTCGTCGCGAAAATAGTCGGGTAACGTGCAGCTTTTATTTGCTTCACCGCCAATTCAGTGATTTTTTTGTTGATCAACTCTACCTGAAGTTGGGGATTTTCATTGGCAATTTGGGTTTCCAGCTCTGCCAGCAGTAATTTTTCATCCACAAAAATTTCAGGTGCTACCTTAAAATCCTGTTTCAGGTCGCGCGCCAAAATTTGGTTCAACTGTATCTTCGTATTGGCATAAAGCTCTTGCTGGCGCCGCATTAAGGTTCGGTCCGTATTTAGGTCTACCTGTGCGTTCAATACTTCCAACTTTGAAGCTTTGCCAATGGTAAACCTGTTGTGGGCCAGTTCAGCACGTTGTTCGGATAAAAATATGGTGCTATCCAAGGCCGAAAGCTGTTGCTGCTGCTGTACCAGGTCATAATAGGTGATCATGACCTCCCCTACTTTGGTCAATATTACCTGCTTTAGTTCGGTCTCCCCCAGTTTTTGCGTTTCCTTAAGTTGCTTTAAATTGGCGAACATCCGAAGTCCGTCAAAAATGGTCCAATCTAAGGCAACGCCGTAATTCAAACTATTGTTCTTGGCATTATCGCGTTCTACCTTAGCGCCGTCAGCACGTGTTTGGGATAGATTTTGGATGCTATTGTTATCGGTAATACGCGCCTCTAAGGAAGGAAACATACCTGCATTGCCCGGACTTACCGAAATGGAGTCGATCTTTAGCTCGTTGGATGCGGTCTTAATCTGGTAATTGTTTTCCAAGGTTATTTCGACCGCTTTATCCACGGTAAGCAATTCCTGTTTTTCCACGGTAAGCACCTCCTGTCCAAAAACAGGACAGAACACTAGAAGCAAAATAGCACGGAAAGGTATAGAAATAAGGTCGGTCATTTCAATAGGTTTCAAGCACTTTGAATTCAGGTCGCTGGACTTTTTCCCTTGACCACAATATATAAAGTGCCGGAATAACGAATAAGGTCAGTATCAACGAGAACATGGTCCCCCCAATGATGACAACGCCCATTCCAATACGACTGGTCGAAGCGGCACCCAAGGAAAGTGCGATCGGCAAAGCCCCAAGGGCAATGGTAAGACTTGTCATTAAAATCGGGCGAAGCCGAGATTCAGAGGCTTTTAATACGGATTCCCTTTTAGACAGTCCCTGTTCCCGTAATTGGTTGGCGAACTCTACGATCAGTATACCATTTTTGGTTACCAGACCTATCAACATAATTGTACCGATCTGACTGAAGATATTCCAGGTCTGGCCAAAAAGCCATAAAGAGAACAAGGCCCCCGCTACGGCCATGGGCACCGTTAAAATAATGATGAAGGGATCGATAAAACTTTCAAATTGCGCCGCCAATATGAGAAAGATCAAAAGCAATGCGAGTCCGAATGCAAACAGGGTATTGGAACCGCTCTCCGTGAAATCCCTTGATTCGCCTCCCAGATCCGTGGTAAAGGTTTCGTCGAGCACCTTTTCTTTAATAGCTTCCATGGCCGCGATGCCATCGCCGATACTTTTACCAGGGGCCAGATTGGCCGAGACGGTAGCGGACATATAGCGGTTGTTATGAAATAATTGCGGGGGACTGCTATGTTCTGAAGTTTGTACCAAATTATCGAGCTGGATCAAAAGTCCATCCTTGTTTTTTACAAAAATGGAAGTAAGATCCAAAGGCGCATTTCTATCTTCTTTGGCGAACTGGCCGATAACCTGATACTGTTTCCCGTTCATCAAAAAATAGCCGAACCGTTGCCCGCTGAGCGACA
>NZ_JBGTHY010000238.1:0-17161 GCF_041745955.1 Pricia sp. | reverse complement strand
CCGATAGGTTGGGGCTTTTTTTTTGAACTTGAACTTGCGCTTGAACTTGACTACTACTTTATTATCTTTGGAACAACCAATCCAGCAAATCCATGAGCCTTTTCAAAAATATATTTTCCCCCCAAAAAAAAGAGACCCTCGATAAAGGACTTGAAAAATCCAAGTCCTCCTTTTTCTCCAAGCTCGGTAAGGCCGTTGCCGGTAAGTCCAAAGTAGATGACGACGTACTCGATAATTTAGAGGAGGTACTGGTAACCTCGGATGTGGGCGTGAACACGACTTTAAAAATCATTAAGCGTATCGAAGCTCGCGTTTCCAAGGATAAATATATGGGCACGGATGAGCTCAACGCCATTCTTCGTGAAGAGATCGCAGGACTGCTTTCCGAGACCAATTCGGGGGAAGCTACCGAATATGAGATCCCTCGGGATAAAAAACCCTATGTGATCATGGTCGTTGGCGTCAATGGCGTGGGCAAGACCACAACTATAGGAAAATTGGCCTATCAATTCAAGAAACAAGGACTTAAAGTAGTTTTAGGTGCAGCGGATACGTTTCGTGCGGCAGCTATCGGTCAATTGCAGGTCTGGGCGGATAGGGTCGATGTGCCTCTCGTAAAACAGAAAATGGGCAGTGATCCGGCCTCGGTGGCCTTCGATACCCTCAGTTCTGCGGTAAAACAGGATGCCGACGTGGTCATTATCGATACAGCAGGCCGGCTGCATAACAAGGTGAACCTGATGAACGAGCTGACCAAGGTCAAAAGGGTCATGCAAAAAGTAATAGACGATACGCCCCACGAGGTGTTGCTCGTGCTCGATGGTTCAACGGGACAGAATGCCTTTGAACAAGCCAAGCAATTCACCAAGGCGACCGAAGTCACTGCGCTGGCCGTCACGAAACTGGACGGTACAGCAAAAGGCGGGGTCGTCATCGGTATATCCGACCAGTTCCAGATCCCCGTTAAGTACATCGGGGTCGGGGAAGGCGTCGAAGATTTGCAGGTGTTCAATAAGTATGAGTTTGTGGATTCTTTTTTCGGATAAAATATGCTACATAAAATAGGTTGCGCTACCGTCATCGCACTTTGTATTTTTTCTTGTCAAGAGGATAAACAAGAAGCTGCGGCCGATATCGTTCTCTGGAAACCCTACAACGATTCCGCCGAAGTGGCCGCCAATCAAGATCATGAGATCGAACGGATGCGCTACAAGCTTATCCAATCGAAGGTATTGGATAAAAATGAAGTCTTCCGGCCTTTGTACGGTGAAGTTTCCAAAATGACGGATACGGAATACAATGCCTTGAAACCTTTGATTTTGGAACAGGATATTCCCACGATACAATCCCATATCGTCGAAGGAAAGTTGAACTATGAAAAACTAGTCCTTTTTTATCTCTATAGGATATACCGCTATGAGTTGGACAACGCCACTACCTTGAATACGGTAATCGCCCTGAATGAAAATGTAATTGCCGAAGCTAGAAAATGCGACGCTGAGGTAGCTGCGAACCCCAATGAAAAGCGCCATCCTATTTTTGGAATGCCCATTTTGCTCAAAGATAATATCGGGGTCTCGGGCATGAATACCACTGCGGGATCTATTGCATTGATCGATAATGTTACCGATAATTCCTTTATCGCCCAACGACTGAAAAAGAACGGGGCATTAATCTTGGGAAAGGTCAATCTAAGCGAATGGGCTTATTTTTTGTGCGAGGGATGCCCCGTCGGCTATAGTGCCGTAGGCGGACAAACCCTTAATCCCTATGGGCGGCGGATTTTCGAGACGGGCGGTTCCAGTTCCGGTAGCGGCACTTCGGTCGCTGCCAATTATGCCGTGGCTGCGGTAGGGACTGAAACAAGCGGTTCCATTTTATCGCCCAGTGGCCAAAACTCGGTAGTGGGTCTGAAACCAACGGTAGGCCTTTTGAGCCGAACGGGCATCGTACCTATCTCCAGTACTTTGGATACTCCGGGCCCCATGACCAAAAATGTAACGGACAACGCCATCTTACTTTCCGCCATGACCGGTAAAGATGCCACGGACACCAAATCGGTAGCTTCGGATACCGATTATTTGAAAGCCGTTACCGAAAGCACCTCATTAAAAGGAAAACGCTTCGGGGCGATGACAAGCTTGATTGCAGAAGATTCCCTTTATAAAGGCACTGTAGAAAAAATGAGGGAAGCCGGAGCTGAAATCATTGAATTCACCCCGCCCGAGGTGAAAATGGTCGGTTTTCTAAGTATCCTCAACATCGATATGCGAAATGACCTGCCCAAGTATATCCAAACACAGGTAAAAAATAAGGATGGGGTAAAGATTTCCTCCATTAAAGATGCGGTCGCCTTCAATGCATCCGATTCATTGGTGCGAATTCCTTACGGCCAATCCCTTTTTGAGGGTATTCTGGCCGATTCAACGACAGTGGCCGGTCTTGAAGAAATTAAATCCACCTTACAAAAAAATGGACGCATATTCTTCGATAGGGCGATGGACGAGCATAATCTAGATGCCATCCTATCCATTAATAATTACCACGCCGGCTACGCCGCAGTCGCCAAATACCCTGCGCTGACCGTTCCCATGGGATATAGGGAAACCGGTGAACCTGTCAACCTCACTTTTATCGCCAAACCTTTTCAGGAAGACAAACTGTTGGTACTGGGCAAAGCTTTTGAAAAAGCTATCCGAGTGCGGCATATTCCTCAGAAATTTCAAGATTGACGGCAGTATAACGTACCTTTGCAGCTTTAAATTAAAAGATGCGCACAAAATCCCTCAAAAAAAATAAAATCAACGTCGTCACCTTGGGCTGCTCGAAAAATGTGTACGATTCCGAAGTGCTCATGGGGCAATTGCGTGCCAATGACAAAGAAGTGGTGCATGAAGAGGAAGGTAACGTGGTGGTTATCAATACCTGTGGATTTATCGCCAATGCCAAGGAAGAAAGTGTCAATACTATCTTGGAGTACGTTCAGAGGAAAAAAGCCGGCGAAGTCGACAAGGTTTTTGTAACAGGATGCCTTAGCGAACGCTACAAGCCCGATCTTCAAAAGGAGATTCCTGATGTGGACGAATATTTCGGCACCAGCGAACTGCCGAACCTTTTGAAAGCCTTGGGTGCCGATTACAAACACGAGCTGATCGGTGAGCGTTTGGTCACGACCCCGAAAAATTATGCCTATCTAAAGATTGCCGAAGGCTGCGACCGACCTTGTTCTTTTTGTGCGATTCCCCTTATGCGAGGCAAGCACAGGAGCAAACCGATAGCCGAACTGGTCAACGAATCCGAGAAATTGGCCGCGAAAGGCGTCAAGGAACTGATTTTGATCGCACAAGATCTTACGTATTACGGACTGGATCTTTACAAAAAACGGAACCTCGCCGAACTTTTGGAAAATTTGGTCCAGGTCGAGGGCATTGAATGGATCCGTTTGCACTATGCCTTCCCCACAGGTTTCCCCATGGATGTTTTGGATGTCATGAAACGGGAGCCGAAAATCTGTAACTATCTTGATATTCCGTTACAGCATATTTCCGATAGCATTCTGAAAAGCATGCGTCGGGGTACCACGCAGGCCAAGACGACTAAATTGTTGCAGGAATTCAGGGCCGCCGTACCTCGAATGACCATCCGTACGACTTTGATCGTAGGCTATCCCGGCGAGACCGAAGACGATTTCCAAACGCTTAAGAATTGGGTGACGGCAATGCGGTTCGAGCGATTGGGCTGTTTTACCTATAGCCATGAAGAAGATACGCATGCCTATAATTTAGAGGATGACGTACCCGAAGAAATTAAACAGGAGCGTGCCAACGAGATCATGGAAATCCAGTCCCAGATCTCTTGGGAACTCAATCAGGAGAAAATAGGAAAAACTTTCCGTTGTATTATCGACCGAAAGGAAGGCAATTATTTTGTTGGACGCACGGAATTCGATTCCCCCGATGTCGACAACGAGGTGCTGATCGATGCCGCTAAATTCTATTTGAAGCAAGGGGAATTCACCGATATTAAAATCACCGAAGCTGCGGATTTTGATCTGTACGGCGAGCCTTGTATGGTTTTGAATGGCAAAACCGGTCTTGGGCACCATCGAAGGGAACGCAAAGAAAGCGTAAGGTTCGCAAAGAATTCATAATACATTCCGCAACTTTCTGGTCTGGAAGCAACGGTAGGGCCTGTGGCCTCGTTGTGATTTTCGAAACGATGACCTAGTTTCGGTTTTCCTCTTAAATAAAAAATTGTCCTCTTGCAACTGCCTTCCGCTACTTTAGTTTTTTTCCTTACTTTAGAGGAAAATCAACCTATCAATGTCCTTTTCCACTTTTGGCGAGATTATGCTGCGTCTTGTTCCCACAGGCAAGGCCGACCGTCTTCGCACTACCCAACTTTTTGCCGTAGATTATGCCGGTTCGGAATCCAACGTAGCAGTTTCTTTGGCATGCTTGGGAAACAACGTCCAGTTTATCAGTAAGTTGCCCGAAAATCCATTGGGCCAGGCCGCTCGGCAATCCCTTGACAAATATCAGGTGTGCACTGAGAATCTTCTCGAAAGTGAGGGCAGAATTGGCACCTATTTTATCGAATTGGGTAGTTCCATCCGTCCCTCACGGGTGGTTTACGATAGGGCCGACTCGGCGATAGCCAGCATTAAAGCGGGGGAGTTCGATTGGGAACACCTCCTAAAAAATCAAAAATGGCTACATGTTTCCGGAATCACGCCCGCGTTGTCGAAACAATGTGCCGAACAATGCGTTTTGGCAGTAAAGACAGCACAAAAAATGGGTGTAAAGGTCAGTTTTGACCTGAACTACAGACGAAGCCTTTGGGAAAGTTCCGGGAAGGCAAAAATAATCTTCGATCGGATTTTGGAACATACCCACTTAGTCTTTGGAAACATCGGCGTACTAAAAGACGTATATGGATTGGTTTTCAACGGCAACAATCCCACTGACCAGACCCTCGACGCCCTTCGAAAGGCAAGACATCTGTTCGGGGTAAAGCAGCTAGCGTTTACCATCCGTGACCATAGTTCAGCTTCGGTAAACCAATTAGGCGGCGCCGTTATTTCAGATGATGAACCCATAATTTCAAATACGTATTCCATCGAAATTACAGATCGCTTTGGTACTGGCGATGCCTTTGCAGCGGGTTTTCTGCATGCATTGGACAAAGGCTGGAATCAGCAAAAATCCATCGATTTCGCTACGGCCGCCTTTGCATTAAAACATACAATGATCGGCGATATCCATACCAGTAGCGAACAGGAAATCAATTCGATAGTCGAAGGAAATATTTCGGGACACGTCATACGATGATCGGAAAACAAGACATAATCGACCGTATACTCGCCGCCAAGTTGATATCTATCATCAGGTTGAAGGAACAGGCTGCGGTAGAGCGAACTGTGCATGCTTTGATAGCTGGTGGGATACAGGTCTTGGAAATTACGACCAATACCCCTGGTTTTGCCGAAGAAATTGAAAAAGCGCGCGAACGGCATCCCAACGTCCTGATCGGGGCCGGAACGATAACCACTGGCGCTTTGGCAAAACAGGCATTAGCAAGCGGAGCCCAGTTTTTGGTAACTCCGAACACGAACAAAGAGGTGGCGGTAATGGGTGAAAATGCTGAAATATGTGAAACGAACGGCATACCCGTACTGATGGGGGCGATGAGTCCTACTGAGGTCGCCGATGCGCTGGCCTACGGTGCCGATATTATAAAACTGTTTCCAGCAGGGGACCTGGGGATTTCGTATTTTAAATCCCTCAAAGGCCCTTTTGATTCCGTTCCCTTTTTTGCGGTCGGGGGCGTGAACGAAAGTAATATGCGGGATTGGTTCGATGCAGGTATTGAGGGAGTTGGGCTAGGGAGCAGTTTAGTGAAAAGCAGCGTCCGAACGGATGCCGATTTTAAGAGGATATCGGATTTGGCGAAAAAATTCATAAGCCTTTTGGAGGATTTATAGAGGTGCCGCTGGAGTATTGATCGAGGTGCCCCGGTAATTTAATGGATAAAAGTGATTTTTGAGCCGATAAGAAAATAAGAGTCAAGAAGCAGGAAGGAAAAAACACGGGTCGAAACATGCTTTAAAAAATGCAGAACAATACATCGATAAAAAAGTAACATCCACAATGGACGAACTGCGTATAGAAAAAATAGAACTCTTCAAGGTGCCGCCACGCTGGTTGTTCCTAAAAATGACCACCAAAAACGGAATCATCGGTTGGGGCGAACCGGTTGTCGAGGGCAAGGCGGCCACCGTCGAAGCCTGCGTCAATGAACTTTCGCAATTCGTTATCGGCCGATCAGCAAACGACATCGAGGATATTTGGCAGACCCTTTACCGCGGCGGGTTTTATCGGGGCGGCCCGATTCTGATGAGTGCCATCTCCGGAATCGATCAGGCCTTGTGGGATATTAAAGGGAAACATTTAGGCGTTCCCGTCTACGAACTTTTGGGTGGGGCGGTACGCCAGAAAATGAAAATGTACTGTTGGATCGGAGGCGATAATCCCGAAGTGGTTCTTGAACAGGCCCGGGAAAAAGTGCAACAGGGCTATAAAGCCGTTAAGATGAACGCAACCGGACCTTTTGAATGGATCGATTCCGTAAAAAAGATTCGAGCCGTTACCGAAAATATGATAGTGTTGCGCAACGAATTCGGCGACGATCTCGATATCGGACTGGATTTCCACGGACGGGTACACAAAGGCATGGTCAAACGATTGATCGACGCCCTTTCGCCCTACAATCCCATGTTCTTCGAAGAACCGGTGTTGAGCGAAAACAACGAGGCACTCGATCATATTTATCCGTATTCCGGTATTCCCATCGCAACGGGCGAGCGCCTATTTTCCCGCTGGGATTTTAAGGAATTGTTACATCGAGGCACCGTAGACATTATTCAACCCGATCTCAGTCATGCCGGGGGAATATCCGAAGTGCGAAGAATAGCGAGTATGGCTGAAGCCTACGACGTGGCCTTGGCGCCGCATTGTCCGCTGGGTCCCATCGCCTTGGCGTCTTGCCTGCATATCGATTTTGCCAGCATCAACGCGGTCATACAGGAAAGCAGTCTCGGCATTCATTACAACCAAGGTTTCGACCTGTTGGATTATATGGAAAACCCGGAAGTTTTTGAAGTGAAAGACGGCTATATCGACCTGCTCAAAAATCCGGGATTGGGCGTAGGGATGAACGAAGAAAAGTTGAAAGAAGGACAAAAAATCGGACATAATTGGTCGAATCCCATTTGGAGAAATGAAGATGGTAGTTTTACGGAATGGTGAAACCAGTTGGCAGTTGCAGTCCCGGTATGCAGTAAACTTTAAGGTTCAAAACCGCTTTGCGGTTTGATTTAAGGTTTAAAGTTTTTTTTACCTGAGCCCTGAGCCCTGAGCCCTGAACCCTCAACCTTAAACCTGTCATCGGCAGAATTGAACCTTGAATTTTTCTAAATAATAATTCAAAAACCAACTGAAATGATCTACGTTATTGCCCTCATCATCGCCCTTGCCTTTATCATCATCGGCATAGTCCGTTGGAAGATCCATCCGTTTTTTGTGTTGCTGTTGGCCGCGATCGCCTACGGATTTATTACCGGTATGGATGTCGCAGATATTATATCTTCGGTCAATACGGGCTTCGGGAGTATCATGGGCAAAATCGGACTCATTATTTTCTTTGGGGTCGCTATTGGAACTATTCTTGAGAAATCCGGTGGGGCCATGGTCATAGCTACGCGAATGCTCAAGCTAATAGGGGAGAAGTCCATTCATTTGGCGATGATGATGACCGGATATTTGTTATCCATTCCCGTTTTTGCCGACTCTGCGTTTATCATTATGAACTCGTTGAACAAGGCGCTTTCCGATAAGGCAAAGGTCTCTTATGCGGGTACGACCGCAGCATTGGCACTTGGCCTTACGGCTACCCACGTGATGGTGCCACCGACTCCGGGACCGATTGCGGCGGCCGGGATTTTAGGCGCTGAACTAGGAAGTGTAATACTTTGGGGCCTAATTATCAGTATGCTGTCGCTTGTTAGCTGCTATTTTTTCGCGACCAAAATCGCTTCCAAGGTCAAGATTCCCATAAAGATCGAGACTTCGCCCGATGCCCTGCATAAGCCGAAATTGAGGCTTTCGCTTTTGTGTATCGTCGTTCCCATCGTACTTATCGTTCTGAAGTCCATTTTCGATTACCCGCAGCTTGAACTGACTACCTCGCCGGTTTATCCGGCAATAGCGTTCTTTGGGGAGCCAGTGATCTCGCTGTTGATTGGGGTAATCTTATCATTGCTTTTGCCCGACAAGCTTGATGATAAAGTCTATTCTGCCACAGGATGGTTGGGCGATTCTTTGTTGATTGCCGCGCCGATTATCCTAATAACCGGTGCCGGAGGTATTTTTGGGGCAATGCTACAGAACTCCGGCTTTGCGGAGCTCATTACAGAAAGCTTTTCGGGGATGTCTATCGGCCTGTTCTTTCCGTTTCTATTGGCTGCCTGCTTAAAGACGACCCAGGGATCATCTACCGTGGCCCTGATAACTACGGCCTCTATAGTGGCCCCGATGATGCCCGCCCTCGGACTCGAAGATCCTTTTATGAAGACCATGACCGTACTGGCCATCGGTGCGGGGTCGACAGTAGTATCCCATGCCAATGACAGTTTTTTCTGGGTACTCACGCAGCTCACAGGTATGGATGTAAAACAAGGAAATCAAGTGCAGACCTTGGGGACTTTGACCTTGGGCGTATCGGCGATGACGATCATCTTTTTCATAACTCAAATCGTGAACTAGTATTAAGTTGTGCCAAATCCACGATCGCCTTATGCGCCATTTCAGCTTTAACTCAACACGAATTAAAACCATTATGAAGACCATCCTATTTTTAGCTTTTTCGGCCTTATCGGTCACGGTATCCTCCCAAGAAAAACAACACCGATTTTCCATCGAGATTTTGGCGGACGAAGCCCTTGAGCTTATCGATCCCAATGCTGAAATAGAGGTTATCGGTAGCGGCTTCACTTGGACGGAAGGCCCTTTGTGGATCGCCAACGGTGATTATCTGCTTTTTTCGGATATCCCAAAAAACAAAGTATTTAAAATTGATGCCGAGGGAAAGACCTCCGAATATTTATATCCCTCCGGATATCTGGGCAAAGGCCCATACGGTAAAGAACCGGGTTCAAACGGACTTCTGCTGAGTCCGGATGGAGTACTCGTACTTCTACAACACGGTGAACGCCGAGTAGCCCAAATGAAAACTTCGGTAAACGACCCTAAACCCGAATACGAAACCCTTGTCGACAACTACGAAGACAAAAAATTCAACAGTCCGAATGACGGGGTTTTCGATGCCGACGGTAATCTTTATTTCACCGACCCGCCGTATGGCCTGCCCGAACAAATGGATGATCCCACCAAGGAACTTGATTTTCAGGGCGTCTATTGCTTGAAGAAATCAGGTGAACTTATTTTGGTGGACAAGCTGTCTCGCCCGAACGGTATTGCCCTTTCTCCCGATGGATCCAAATTATATGTAGCGGTATCCGACCCGGAACATGCGGTGTGGTACCGATACGATGTCACGAATCCCGGGAAAACAATAAACAGGCAGTTATTTTTCGATGTCACCGATCTGGTGGGTAAAGAAGGCCAGCAAGGACTTCCGGACGGTATGAAGATGCACAAAAAGGGCTATCTGTTCGCGACCGGCCCTGGCGGAATTTGGATATTCAGCCCAGATGCCAGACCCATCGCCCGGATCAATACCGGCGAAGCAACTTCGAATTGTGCGTTTACCACGGAACAAAAGACACTTTTTATGACTGCAGACGATTATGTGCTCAAACTTCGACTGAAGTAATCGTGTTTTTGACGCATCCTATTCCACCATAAAAAGTGCATTGGCAAAAAACAGCTTCCCGTTTTCCCAAAAACCGCGAAAGAGCGGGTTGTCGACCATGTAAACGACCTTTCCGTCACCATGTTTCTCGACACCGAAAATAAGGGTCTCGCCAATTTTCTTTTGGGCCTCGCTCCCTGCAAATCCGGCGACGGGCTTGGTGCTATCGGCTTCCAAATAGACCACTGTGCCATCCTTTAAGTACTCGTAGGAATTATCGCCCAATTTTAGGCTGAAATAAGTGTCATCGTACCCGAACGCCAACGGATGCGTTTCATCGACCTTGGTCTTGAAAATGGCCCCGGTAATGGCGTTTTTGATCTGTTCGCGTTCGTTTTCGTCGTGGGATTGTAGGTTGATCGTACTATCTTTTTCGATTTCCTTGACCTTTACGCTGAACCCGTTTTCGCCGGTCAATCCTTTCAAGGCATCGCCCATAGCGATCAATTTGCCGCCACTGTGTACCCATTCTTTTAGGAGCTTTAATGTATCGGCATCCAAAAAATCCTTATACGCTTCGCCATCGGGTAAAACAAGCACATCGTATTCCGAAAGGTCGACGCCGGCCATATACTCGGTATCGATAACCGTGACAGGATAACGCAACTGCTGTTCGAAAAAATGCCAGATTTCCCCAAATTGTAAGGTGGAGGTGGGTTCGCCTGAGACAAGGGCCACCTTGGGAGCATCGACCATTGCCACAGAGCCGGAACCAAAGTCTTTTCCCCCCTCCACAAAACCTGTGCTGGTTGCGTTCAATAAAATATGGTGCTTGGAAGCGATTTCGGAAAGATTTTCTAGAAAATCCGTTCGGTTTTTATTATCGGCACGGGTAATGATAAGACTGCCGCGATCGTAATCGACACTATCCATCGTAAACGGTTTTAGGGCATAGCGCACGCGAATATCCTTTTGTTGCAGCTCCGCCAAGAATTGCGCATCGTTAAAACTGTTCCAATCGGTCAGGAAGGCGTAAGCATCCTTTGAAAGATTCGCGTTTTTGGACGGATCAGGAGTCCAACCATTGGTAGCCAAATCCGACACTACGCTACTTTCCGAGGCCACCGCATCAAGGCCATACGCATACGGCAAAGACCATGCGGTAATATCATAGGTAAGGGAATCACTTAGCATCGCGTTGGGTTCGAACAGCACTTTGACCAAGGTGCCTTTTTTCTGTTCCGTCGAAACTACGAGGCTCTTTTCGGAGGTTTTTAGACTCCCGCTTTTTCCGGTCAGATAGTTATATCCTTTGGTGTTTCCATCCTTTCCCCATCCATATTCGATTTCATGTTGTGCCAAAAGTCGGGTCAGGGCATCTATTTTATCAGTATCCCCATTAAGAACGAAGCTCTTGTATTTATAATCCTTTTTCGTATAGAATTTCTTGAACTCGGAATTCAATCGTTCGGCATTTTGCGAGGAAATTTCCACCGTCGATATTCCCGTCGTAAAGTGGTGTGCAATTCTATCCTTTAAGGTCAAAGTGTCTCCGATACTGGTTTCAATGGCCAAGCCGGCCTCGCCGCTACCGCCCTGTTCATAGGTCATACCGATGCTACCATTGTAGGTCGGGTAGGTATCGCCATAACTGGGGTAGAGGAGGTCGAAAATTTCCTTGGTAAAATAGAACCATCCCTTGGCATCGAAATATTTGGCGTGGTTCTTTCCTACGGTCACCTGAAATTCCCGCTGAAAATCGGTGATGACCTCGTGAAAAGGCTCCGCTGCCGGCGCAAAATAATAGGGGGCATCGACGCCCTGTTCGTGAAAATCGACGTGAACGTGCGGCAGCCATTGATTGAACATCTTGATACGCTTTTGGCTTTCGATCTGGGTCAGCCAGGCCCAATCACGGTTGAGGTCGAACATATAATGGTTGGCGCGGCCGTTCAGCCAAGGCTCGTGATGCTCCTTACTATTGGGATCGGCGTTGTTCGGGGTGTTTTTGTACTGATGGTACCAATTGACGTAACGCTCGCGCCCATCGGGATTGATGCAGGGGTCGATAAGCACGACCGTGTTTTCTAGGTACTCGCTTTTATCGGTCAGCAGGGTATAGACGGTCAGCATCGAGGCCTCGGTACTCACGCTTTCGTTGCCATGCACATTATAGCTCAGCCAAACGATCGCTTTCGATGTGTTTCCATTGCCGTCGGTAGTTGCGATATGCGCCTTACGGATGTTCTCAAGGTCGGCGATATTTTCTTTGGATGAGATGTAGGCCAGTAGCAACGGCCTGCGCTCATTGGTCTGTCCGTATTCTTGCAGTTGCACCCGATCGGATGCCGCATCCGCCAAATATTGATAGTAGTCGACGACCTGATGGTGCCGTGTAAACTGGGTGCCGAGTTCATAGCCCAGAAATTCCGAGGGGGATTTTAGGTTTTGGCCTTGTGCAAAAAAGAAAGTCGCGAAGGATAGTAGAAGTAAAAATGCTTTCAAATGATTTTTTTTAATTCCCATCAAAATTAAGCAATTACCGCCATAAAAGGACGCAAAGTCCACCATTAACCTAAAATCGGGATAAACGTAATTAACGTATTTTTAGCAATAGCCCAAAATCCAGAATATTATATTTACCATCTATGAATATCGACCACCTTGCTTTCGACCGGACCGGCTATTTCACCGAATTTATCTGCGATTACCTTGCTGAAAAGTCGAGTTTAAAAAGCCTTTACAATAGCTTTCCGAAGTTGGAAAACTTTGAAGCACGGATAGCGGAAAAGGTGACCCATTTTCCCGATGCCAACCGAGAAATTTTGTACAATAGGTTACGGATTCAATATAAGGATGTTGTCATAAGTGGTGAAACGGAAAGCCACCTCAAAAAACTGAAGGAGCCGATTACCTTTACCGTCGTCACCGGCCATCAGCTGAACCTGTTCACCGGCCCGCTGTATTTTCTCTACAAGATCATTTCGACCATTAATCTTACCAAGGACCTGAAAAAGGCCTATCCGAAGTACAATTTTGTGCCTGTGTATTGGATGGCGACCGAGGACCACGATTTCGAGGAAATCAACTATTTTAATTTCAAGGGAAAAAAACTGCAATGGAACCGGGATGCTGCCGGGGCAGTTGGCCCTTTGAAAACCAGTGGTCTAGAGGATGTTTTCGAAGCCTTTGCCAATGCCTTGGGAAGCAGTGCCAATGCCGAACGGCTTAAAGCACTGTTTCGAAGCGCCTATCTGGAGCACGGTACCCTCACGGAGGCTACCCGATATTTGGCCAATGAACTGTTCGGGGCATACGGCTTGGTTATTCTTGACGGGGACGATGCACATCTAAAAAAACTACTGGTTCCCTACGCTCAAAAAGATATTTTCGAGAACCTCTCTTTTGAAAAAGTTTCGGAAACCGTTGCTGAAATCGAGGAGTTGCCCGAAAAGTATGGGATACAGGTCAATCCCCGGGAAATCAATTATTTTTACCTAAAGGATGGCCTTCGGGAACGCATCATCGAACAGGAAAGCACCTATTTTATCGACAACAGCGAACTCCGGTTTTCCAAGGATGAACTAGCGAAGGAGCTAGATCGTCATCCCGAACGTTTTTCGCCCAATGTCATCGCCCGTCCTCTCTACCAAGAAGTTATACTGCCCAATCTTTGCTACATAGGCGGTGGCGGCGAAATTGCGTACTGGCTCCAACTTAAATCCATGTTCGAGGCCATGGAAGTACCTTTTCCTGTGTTGCTGCCCCGAAATTCCGTTTTGGTCATTACGGAAAAGCAGAGTAAAAAATTGCAAAAAATGAACCTTTCGGTGGCCGATGTCTTTCTGAAGCAAAGTAGCTTGATCAATAAGAAAATCAGGGAAATATCGAATATCGATATCGATTTTAGTCCCCAGAAAACGCTGTTGGAAGCTCAGTTCAAAGCACTCTACGACTTGGCCGAGCAGACTGATAAGTCCTTTTTGGGAGCGGTAAAGGCCCAAGAGGTCAAACAAAAAAAAGGACTGGAAAATCTTGAAAAACGCCTGTTACGGGCCCAAAAACGAAAGCTCGAAGATCAAGTACAGCGTATGACCGAAATACAGAATACGCTTTTCCCCGGTCAATCGTTGCAGGAGCGCCACTTAAATTTCTCGGAATTGTATCTTGAGTTGGGGGAGGATTTGATTCCCACCTTGATAAAAACTTTAGAGCCTTTGCGGTTGGAGTTTACCGTTTTGGAAACGTAGTGGTCTGAAGATGCTTTTCTTTGTTGAAAGAATTATTCATCGAACCCTCAGGGCGACAGGCATACTTCACGTTTTCTTATCCTCCGTTCTAGGTCTTACCGGCCTAAGTCAACCTTAGGCTATCAAAAAACTAAGCCGTTTAAAAATCATCTTATCCCTAAAAACAACACACGTGCATAATATAGACATCGCCTCCATAGAAATGACCCTTGACGTCATGAAGTACGCCATCGACCGTATTACCCGAACTTCGCCTCAAATGGGCCGACCCAAAAAAGAAGCGGAACTGCGGGAGTTGGTCGGGGAGACCATTACCTCAAAAGGTATTGGCGGCGAGAACGCTTTTCGGTTGTTCCGCGATGTGCTGGTCAAGGCAACCGTACCCATAGACCATCCGCGGCATTTGGCCTTCGTGCCGGCCGCTCCCTCACGGGCTGCAATACTATTCGATCTGGTCACCTCGGCATCAAGTATTCACGGAGCCTACTGGATGGAAGGTGCAGGAGGAATTTTCTGCGAGAACGAGGCCATGAAATGGCTGGTATCGCTAACGGGACTACCGGAACCTGCTTTCGGCGTCTTTACCAGCGGGGGCACTGCCGCGAATCTTTCGGCCCTAGTCACCGCGCGGGAACACTGGCGAAAACATCCCGAAAACCAAAATAGTAAGGGACTCATCATTACCTCCGTTGGCGCCCATTCTTCCGTGAAGGCCATGGCCAAGGTCATCGATGTCGATTTATTTCTAGTCGAAACCGAGGATGCCATGACCGGACAGGCACTTCAAGCGGTACTAAAAACTTTGGATACCCAGCAAAGAAAACGGCTTTTTGCCGTGGTCGCTACCGGGGGCACCACCAATGCCGGCATCATCGACGACCTTTCGGGAATCGCGGAAATATGCGAAACCGAAAAGTTGTGGTTCCACGTAGACGCCGCTTATGGTGGTGGTGCCTTGGCCGCCGATTCCGTACGGCATCTGTTCAACGGTATCGAAAAAGCGGACAGCATAACCATAGATCCCCATAAATGGTTGTTTTCACCCTATGATTGTGGGGCGGTCATCTATAAAAACCCTGAACAGGCCAAACACGCTCATGCGCAGCAGGGTTCGTATCTTGATATTTTTAAGGATAAAGGCGCGCAAGGCTTTAATCCATCGGATTATCAGATTCAGTTGACACGTCGGGTGCGGGGTATGCCTTTATGGTTTTCCCTCGCCATGCACGGTACGGACAAATATAAATGGGCGGTAGAACAAGGCATTTCGTTGGCGAATTTGGCGGGTAGGCTGATCACCGAAAACCCTGTGGTAGAACTGGTGCGCGAACCCAGCCTTTCGTGTGTGCTTTTCCGGCGTAAGGGCTGGACTCCCGAAGACTATCGGGACTGGACCTACAAAAACCACCGGGAAGGCTTTGCCCTGGTAACCCCGACCAAATGGAAACAAGGGGACACTTATGAGACGGTGGCTCGGTTTTGCTTTATCAATCCCCATACTACGGAAGAGGATATTATTGCGATTTTGAGGACGATGGGGTAGGGACGTTTTTATTGATTAAATAGCCCCTGATAAAAATTACACACTTTATTTACAAATCCTTTGGGAAGGAATTGACGGAGACAAAATCATCCCTTTTTCTTGGCAATCCACTTTTTATAATCATCCATTTCTTCAAATTTTAAGATATGCGGTTGTCCTTTTGAGGTGTCACCGTACGAGATGCTCTTGTAACGACGTTCGGGCTGCTGGGCATCCCGTGGGCGAATCACCCACATACCGCCAACCTGTTCGGGGAAGAGTTCCTCAGGTTTCTGTATAATAAAAAGTACGTCATTGCGGCCACCGTAGGCAGCGGGAATTTTGTAGAGCTGAAGGTTGGGGGACTTAAAATCACTATACCGTTTAATCCGTATCGGGTCTCCGAACGGCATATTGATTTCGAGGTACCACCAGCCGGCCGAAAAGCCGTAGCTGAAGATTCCCTTGTCGACCTCTTCTTCGTAAGTGGAGTCGTAACCGACTTCTTTGATTAGGTCGGTGTTGCGCTCTTCGGGTGGAATTGAGAAATCGGGGGAAAGGTCTTTAAGCTGAATCATACGGACTTTTTGGTCTTCTTTTTTTGGATGTTTCTTCACAAATTCATCGTTAACAATCTCTAAATTGTATTTGATTAGATACCATTTATCCTCCACTTTGAAATAATACCACCAAGAAGATTCGTAAACATAGGATGCCTCAGCATAAAGCTCTTCAAACTTTTGTAACCATTTTTCAGGATTTTTTTCTTTAGCTTCAAATTCGTAGGGGTCTTCTATTTCAATTTTGGAAAAGGGATCATAGTATTTATGTCTTACAGTATTACCGTCTTTAACCCAGGTAGAATAATATTCACTGTTAAACATGGTGCCATCATTTAACATGAAATAGGTGTCATATTTGTCTTCTACATTTCCTAAATAATCGAATTTTATGGTATTTGAAGTACTTTCCTTTTTTATTGGAGAACTATAGTATGACTTAATAAAAACCTTACCTGTGATGCTGTCCAAGTATAAATATTTTGCCAAATTCTTCTTTGGTATAATTTCTACTATCTCATAATTTTCGATACCTAGATGCTTTTCAAGTTCCTGAAATTTTGAACGGTCTGGTTTCATGGTGCAGTTGATTAATAATAGAAAAACAACGGATAAAAATATGCTTCTCATTTACTTATTATTTGATGGTGACGGAGGTATCTTAACAGAAGTATTATCTTGTTTTACTTCCTTCATTTTTGAAAATTTTTCTTTTTTGTCGGTCAAGGTTTTATCTGCCCCAGATTTTTGTGTTCGCCCGAACTGCTTTAGCAGTCGGTTTAAATTATTCTGATTTTCATCAGAAAGGCTGGGTTCTTCGTATAACTGTTTGATGGCCCTAGAATCTCCGTTAACATAAGCATTGATAACGTTGGAAATATATGAAGAATTGGCAATACTAGTTTTAATTTGTCGTTGCTTAAGTTTTCCTTCAACATTCTCTTTTGCTTTTTTTCTTT
>NZ_JBGTHY010000237.1:0-9421 GCF_041745955.1 Pricia sp. | reverse complement strand
GCCCCTCCTACGCCACCGAGAACGTTCAAAAGTATGGGTGGTTTTATGAACAGCGTAGATAAAAAGAAGGACAGGGCTATCCCTAAATTAAAACACCAAAATAATTTTTTGAAGATACTTTTTGAAGGTCTTATCCCGCGTGGTTCGAACAAATGTAAACACAGGCCCAACAAGGCCATAATCATCCATCCATTATAGAGAAAATGCAGATAGAAATAGATGGCCAAACGGTACCAAACGGATTCCGCCCCGAGCGTATTCATAATCGCACCCAAGGCCCAAGGCCCCAAACTGGATAGTACCAGATACCAAAGGGCGGCGGTGATGCAGGTATAGCCGTTCGTTTTTTTGAACTCGCGCTTAGCATGCTTCCTGAAAAACCAAAAAAAACAATACGAGGCAAACAGGAAGAGCGTCGAAAAAATAATTGAAAAAAGCGCATAGCCGGTAAATGGAAAAGTAAAAAGCATGCCCACCAGACTTAGCTGTGTAAACCAAAAAATACGACCGTACTCTTTTTCCTTAACCGGACTCTGCACGAACAATTTATAGATTAAAGTGGTCAATGCAATATATACCCATCCCAAAAGTGCGATATGTGAATGGGTATGGACTATAAATTTGTAGTTGACCGGAATTTCGATGGATGCAAACGACCTCAGCACCACACCCAATAATGCCGCCATCAAAAAATAGGCGAAGGACGTTCGAATATGCAGTTTTAAATCTATCATTTTGCTACCGCAATTTAGGTAAACAAAGTGATAGGCCAATTTGTTGGATTATTGTAAAAAAACCAAATAAAAATCATTTTTTCGGTGTTTTAAAACCTTCAATTTTGTACGCTCGGGATCCTTTACCAAAAACGAAGGCGAAGACGTTTCGTTTTGTCTAGGGCCTAACATGGCCTATTTTTCAAAGATCGCCTCCCTTCGCAAATGACAGACCATATTTACGGCAGAACCGTCCTTATTTCCCGGACCGATAGGCCCCATATGTTCGTCAAGGAACTTTCCATTTATCTAAACTATCTGAAAGATCAAATTACATAGACCCGTAGGGCGATTATTAAAAAACAAAAACAATATTTATTGTTGTTTGCGACCAATCTACAAGAGGGAATCTTCTATTATGAAGGACTTTTCACCAGTTCCATGGAGGTGTTCAAATCCTCAAAGCAAAAATTCTATATGACTCTTTCTGCGCGAAGGATGCTTTGGAAGAATTGGTCTTGGAAATCTAAGGACTTGAAATTACCAAAACATAAGCATAGAACATGACACTTGTCATATTTTGAGATAAAAGTCCATCTTATATTTGTACTTATAAAAGATAAAAAGGTCTTTTTATATAGGTATAGAAATAACTAAAATCCAAATAAACATGAAATCCAATACCCCTAAATCCGTGGTGTTAGTATTCGTCACAGCTTTGCTAAGTCTTTTTAGCTCCTGTAAGGATAACAGTGAAAATAAGGAAATCGCAAGTGCCGACATACCGGCTACGGTAGAAATGAAGGCCATTTTGACCTCGCCGCCCCATGTACCGCCCCCGACGGGAAAAAGAAAGGCGAAAAAACTGATCGTCGATATGGAAATCCTCGAACAGGAAGGTGAAATGACCAATGGGGTAAAATATATATACTGGACGTTCGGCGGTACCGTGCCCGGAAGTTTTATCCGTACCAAGATAGGCGATGAAGTGGAATTCCACCTCAAAAACCATCCCGATAACAAATTGCCGCACAACATCGACCTTCACGCCGTTACAGGCCCAGGTGGTGGTGCCGAATCTTCTTTTGTCGCACCAGGGCATGAAAAAGTGTTCTCCTTTAAGGTGCTAAATCCGGGACTCTATGTGTACCATTGTGCCACTGCCCCTGTGGGCATGCACATTGCCAACGGCATGTACGGTCTGATTTTGGTGGAGCCCGAAGAAGGTCTGCCCGATGTGGACAAAGAATATTACGTAATGCAAGGTGATTTTTATACCAAGGGGGATTATGGAGACCGTGGCCTGCAACCCTTCGACATGCAAAAAGCCGTGGATGAGGACGCCGATTATGTGGTCTTCAACGGAAAGGTAGGTGCCATGACCGGCGATAATGCCATTACCGCAAACGTAGGCGAAACCGTTCGTCTGTATGTTGGCAACGGCGGCCCGAACCTGGTATCATCCTTTCATGTGATAGGCGAAATTTTTGACATAGTCCGTATGGAAGGCGGAAGTTTCGTGAACGAAAACGTACAGACTACCGTAATACCCGCTGGGGGTGCGGCGATCGTAGAATTCAAAGTTGAAGTGCCCGGATCGTTTATACTGGTCGATCACTCGATATTCAGGGCGTTCAACAAAGGCGCTTTGGCCATGTTGAAAGTAAGCGGCGAGGAGAACAAGACCATCTATTCAGGGGAAATCGAAGACGGTATTTATTTGCCCGAAGGGGGCGGCATCCAAAAAATGCCCATTAAAGACGGTATGGAGGGGGAACCTATTCCCGCCAAATCAATGGCCGAAATGGTGGAATTCGGAAAGCAAACGTATATGCAGACTTGTTTTGCCTGCCACCAGGCCGAAGGTCAGGGAATATCGAACGCCTTTCCGCCCTTGGCAAAATCAGATTATCTGAACGACGACGTGACCCGTGCAATCGACATTGTACTTCATGGCAAGTCCGGTGAAATAACGGTCAACGGAGAAAAATACAACAGTGTAATGACCGCACAGACCTTGTCGGATGATGAGATTGCCAACGTACTTACCTATGTATATAACAGCTGGGGCAATTCCAAAAAAGAAGTGACCCCATCAATGGTAAAGTCCGTTCGGAGTGGTAAATAATCAAACAAAAACTATGGGTACCTTTTTAAAAAGCGTTTTTTTGTTGGTATGTTTCGTTGCCGTCCATACAGCCACGGGGCAAGAAAATATGGTGAATGTAAAGGGAGGAACCTACATCCCTTTATACGGTGTAGATTCCACGGCCGTTACCATCGCCGATTTTTCCATGGATGTCTATCCTGTTACCAATGCGGAGTATTTGGAATTTATCAAGGAATTTCCGGTATGGCAAAAAAGCAAGGTAAAACCCTTGTTCGCCGATGGCAATTATTTGGTTCATTGGGAGAGCGACCTTTCGTACGGAAGCCAGCTTTCGGCCGATGCTCCGGTTACCAACATTTCATGGTTCGCAGCCAAGAAATATTGCGAATGTCTAGGAAAAAGGCTGCCCACGATCGATGAATGGGAATTTGCGGCGATGGCCGATGAAAAAATGGCCGATGCCAGAAAGAAGGAATCCTATAACCAAAAAATATTGGATTGGTACGAAGCCCCAAAAACCTTCAACCACGAGATCGGATCGACCTTTAAAAATTATTGGGGCATCTATGACCTGCACGGCCTGGTCTGGGAGTGGACGATGGATTTCAACTCTGTTTTGATTTCTGGGGAATCAAATAAAGATGTGGACAAAGACAGTAATCTGTTCTGTGGAAGTGCCGCCGTCGGGGCATCGGACCTGATGAACTATGCCGCCTTTATGCGCTATGCCTTTCGGGGAAGTATGAACGCCAAATATTCCGTAAAAAACTTGGGATTTCGCTGTGCAGAGGATGTTCCTAAAATTTAAAATACAATGAAAAAAATAGTACATACCCTATTCCTGTTTATCTTTTTTGCAACCCTAACGTCGTGCCATACAAAAAAGAAAGACGATCTGGCCATAATCGAATATCAATGCCCCATGAAATGTGAAGCGGACAAGATTTTCGATGAACCCGGAAATTGTGCCATCTGCAAAATGAATCTGCAACCTTTGGAAACAAAAATAAAGGAGACCGATGAAATCTCGGATCTTTCCATTTACAACCTGCCCTCGAAATGGAAGACCCAAAACAATACGGAAATCGAGCTAAAGGGACTAAAGGGCGATGTGGTCGTCATGGTCATGATCTATACCACTTGCAAAGCGGCATGCCCAAGGCTGGTGGCCGACATGCGGGGCATCGAAGCACAAATTCCCGAAGCCCAAAAAGATAAGATTAAATTGGTGCTGGTTAGCATAGACCCCGAAACCGATACGCCCGAACGTCTTAAAGAATTTTCCATAGAAAACGAAATGAAATCAGATCAATGGATATTCTTAACGGGCTCCGAATCGGATACCCGTGAATTTGCCGCGGTACTCGCCGTGAACTACAAACAGATCTCGCCGATGGATTTTTCTCACTCCAATATCATTAGCGTCTTTGACCAACAGGGCGAGCTGGCACACCAAAAGGAAGGGCTAGGCGTTAACCACGAAGAGACCGTTTCAAAAATTTTGGAATTGGTTGATTAGGGAATCTTCTCGCCGATAAATGATGGTCTAAGTTTTGTGGATCTTCTAAGTTTGGATGAATCGTATAAAAATAAAGGGATATTTTTTATTTTCAAATCAACCTTAAAAATCCTTTTTCTTGGATTTGTGTATCAACCGCCAAATAGGCAACACCGTCCAAAGTACCAACATCAGCATCGAGACCAGAAAACCTTGATCGGTGCCGAAAAATTGCTTGAAGACGGCACCGGTATATCCCAAAAGGGCAGAAATATCCAGCTTTAAGAGGATAAGTGTTCTCGATAAATCAATGGGGTTGAACATGGTCGCCACCAACGAAAAGGTATCCAACGGATATTGCTCGAACACAATCAGCGACATCAGAAAAAGTCCGTCGTAAATGACCGCCAAGAACAGCCAGAGCAATACGGCATATCCAAAGCCCTTGATCTTATTTTCGTTCGATAACGCAATGTTAAAGGATAACGCCGTAAAAATCATCGTTAGAAACGCACCAGCAACCAGAAGCAGGGAAAAATCGAAGATGGCATCACTGCGAAATAGTCCGTAAAGCACAAAGGGAATACCGAGACCCAGAACGAGGCTTAATGCCAGCGAACCGGCCACGCCCAAATATTGCCCCAAGAAAATGGACGAACGCTTAACGGGCTGCGCCAGCAACAGTTCGCTAAATTCCTTGGAATTGTAGAAATACATGACCCCGAAGATTGTTCCGATAAGAGGCACCAGCACAATGATGACATTCATCAGCGTTATGACGGCTTTCGATACGTCGTTGTTCAAAAACAACAACACAAAGCCCAAGGCGAGATAAAACAAAAAATAGACATAGCTCCACCGGCTACGGATCAGGTCGTAAAAGCTGTATTTGAGTATCTTAAACATCGGCCGGGGTGGTTGTTATGGCCGCGATGGCATGTTCTACGTTGGTTTGGCCGGTTTGCTTTTTCAGGGCCGAGATACTTCCCTTAAAATAAATCTTTCCCTCTAAAAGGTATACAATCACGTCGGCGATCTCTTCGACAAATTGCATAATGTGCGAAGTGACCAAAATGGTTTTGCCCTTTTTCTTTTCTTTCTGGATCAGTTCCTTTAATCGGATCATAGCCATGGGGTCCAGACCGCTTGTAGGTTCATCGAGAATGATCAAAGGGTTGTCGAACATAAAGGCAAGCACGATATTCACCTTCTGTTTGGTACCGCCTGAAAGGGTCGCCAATTTTTTGTCCAAAAAAGGTTCTAGGCCGAAAAGAGCAATCAGCTTTTCTTCGTCACTCTTTTTCTGCCGAAGGTCCTTCATCATTCGTATCAGCTCTTTTACTTTTAAATTGCCAGGGAAATTGGCTATTTGGGGTAGGTAATTGATGCCTTCGCGGTATTTCCACTTGTTTTTTATGGAATTTCCATCGATTGATATCGTTCCTTTGTTAGGAACCACCATGCCCAAGATACCTTTTATCAATGTGGTCTTGCCCGAACCGTTGGGGCCGAGGACGGCGAAAATGCCGCCTTTATTGATATTGAGGTCGAGACCGGTCAACACTTCGTTCTTACCGAATTTTTTATGTAGGTTTTGTATATTAATCATCGTCTTGTCATTCCCGTACTTCGGCTGCCCTCAGAATTAACTCCGGCGGGAATATTTTTTATATGAACGCCATCATTGAACTCGTCTTGAGTCATTCTTTTAATAGTAAAAAGTATTTCGTACATAGTATTTAGTATTTTTTTTCCATTGCCAACCGCAACTATTTAATTTTTACGGTCAACTGCGACTGCTCGCTGCCCACTTTCTTCATCAACGGATTCGCATCCAAGAGATTATCGGGCGTGAAAACCGGCGAAACTTTTTCCGAAAAATCGATGATGTCCATAAAAAGGCTTCGCAGCAGTACGATTGTTTCTGGAGTGCGGTTTACGATATAAGAAAAAAGTTTTACAGGCCGATAGGGCACGTCGCCGACACCATCTTTGTCGAGGTCGTAGCCCGTGTATCCGCTCCAGTAATTCTTATCGAAAACATTGTCGTTCAAGTTGCTGTTGTAAGAGAGGTCAAAGGAATTGTACAAAAAATTGTTGTTCGTGAACGTATTACCGTAAATCGCGCCCCTGACCCGTATGGCCCAGCCATTACCGACAAAATCGTTCTTCGCGTATGCTATTCGGTTGCTACCCTCTACGCTGATGCCGATGGTATTTTCGTCAAAGGTGTTGTCGGTAATTTTGGCGTCGTTGATTTCCTTCAGCAATAGGCCATAAGAAGCGGTGCCCCAATTTTTTCTAAAGATATTGTGCCGCATATCGATGAATTTGGAGAACATAACGGCCACCCCTGCACCATTGTTCTCAAAGACATTATTTTCATAAACATCGTGGTTCGAGAACATAAAATGGAGTCCGTAGCGAATATTGTCGTGGCTATGGTTGTTCTTGACGGTGCAGTTGTCGGCGAATTCAAAATAGATACCGTCACGAACGTGTTGTATGTCGTTGCCATTAATATCGATATTCTTGGAGTACCATAGATGTATGCCGTTGCCGGAGCCGAACTCGTCGACAGCATCGCCCTTTATCTTGTTGTTCGTAATCTTACCGTGGGATGCCTTTTCGAGGTAAATACCAAAAAACAGTTTTTCAAGCACTACGTTGCGGATTTCGAAATTTTTATTTTTGACCATTCGGATGGCCGCATGGTCTTTGGTATAACTCGTTCCAACATTGATAATCTTTACGCCATCGATTATTACTTGGTCGGCGGTAACGGTAAATATCTCGCCCTTGTCATCCCCATCGATTACGGGAAGATTCTGGCCCATTATGGTCAAGGGTTTATCAATATGAATGTTATACTCTTTGTAGATACCCTCTTTAATGAGAAGCGTATCATGATCGGCCGCGATTTCTATCCCTTTTTTTATGGATTTTACCTCACATGATGCGCATACGGTAATGGTATTTGCCCGTAAGCAAGTCCCTATAAAAATAATGGAAATAAAAAAGAGCGCACGAAGGTTTTTCATTATCGAATGATCAGAAATTTGGAATTTTCGTTGGCCTTTACCCAATGTTTTTCTTCCTTGGGAAAATTGAAATGCTGTTGCGTTTTAAGGGGGTAAGATTCCCCATCGATATGAAAAACGATATCACCTACAAGAACGATCAACTGTGCATCGCTCGGGGAAGTATGCTCTGGAAAAACGGCACCTTTCTCCAAACTGATGCTCAAGATTTCGAAAAAATCAGTTTTTACTAGTTTATCTACTTTGAGCTTCTCAAAGGGCTGGGAGGCTATGGTGTTGTTTATGGTGTACATTTTTTCGTAAAATTTATTGGGTTACTGGATTAATTAGTTATTCGAAGATCAATGGTCGTTAGTAAACGCTTTTGAAATTGCCCTGAACTTCGATACTGCCGACCGCGACTGCCTACTGTTTACGGTCTACTCATTCAATCCTCCCTAAACTTCCCCACAATATCCTTTATATGGATGCGGTAAACAATGGGAATTTCCCGTTCCTGCAAGTGGCTCGAAAAATCCTTTATAAACTTCGGGGCTTCACCCTCCTTTTTTGCTATGGTACGCTGTACGCCCTCGGCGAACCGGTGTAGGTGCATCTTAGCGGTACTGCCTTCAAGCTGCTCGAACCGACCTTGAACCAGTACCGAACGCCATTGCTGTATAGATCGGATGTCGTCTACCTGAAAGGCGACCGACCCGTGCTTTTCCATAGCCTCGATCTTATATCCCGGTGCGGAATAGCTCAAAATGCATTTTTCTTCGGCATCGTGGTAATAGGTGATCGGATTGATGTGCGGGGTTCCCCAAGAGATATAGGCCAAACGGCCGATATAGTTTTCGTCCAGCAATTGTAGGCATTCCAACGTTTCCATATTTTTTACCGTGGTGTTTTCGTTTTCCGTTGCTTCCATCTGCTGTTTTATTGGATTTCAAATCGTTCTTTTAAATCTTGCCAGCTAAAAAGTGCTCCGTTTTGTTCAGATTGTACAAGGCCCGCTGCTTCCCTGTTTTCGAAAGCGGACAGAAATTCCCCCATGGGACTGGGGATATTCTTACTGATAAGATAGGTGGCCTTTGTGCCGTCGATCAATTTGCCGGGGGTGTCAAAACCGTTGGCCAAGAAAAGTGCTATTTCGGTACTATCCGTATCCTTAACACTATTCATCATACATTCTATGGAATCGAACTTGAAGGCTTTTCCCCTTTGGGTCACGAATTCCGCGGCATGCTGTTTATCCACAATGGTCATGCTGCAATAGTGGCAAGCGTCCGAACCGTAATTAATGGGTTCGGGGCCGATGTTGCAAGAGGTGAATGCCAATGGCACAATCAGCAGCAGAAGTATCAGGTTCTTCATTTTCCTTTATTTTTCCATTCAAATAGTGTAGCTTTTGCAGCCAAGAATGCCCCCTGTCCCTACATTCGTCCCGCTCCTTGGGCCGCTCGTCGGATGCAAGAAGCCGGAAATCCCAAATGAACTTTCCAGTTAAGACCTATACCGTTGCCAATTTATAGGATTCTTGTTTCTTTACCGATTTTTGACTCTTCCATCCCACAAAAAAAGCAATGACGGTCAGCATCATACCCGCAAACATCATCCATGCTCCGGTTTCCGGCAGCGAGGTAACGTCAAAATTTAACATTTTCTCATGGCCCAATAAAGGAGGGCTGTAGGTCATTGGCGTACCATCGGGATGGGTCAGCTTCATAATGGCATTGGAATCCAGATTGCTACCATAAACGGTCATCCAATCATTAAAATCGTACATGCCCAAAACGCCTAAAACGGACATCAGCACGAACCATCCCATAAACCATTTGTAACTTACTTTTTTAAAAAAGCCCAAAAGGCCGATAAGCACACCCAGGGCGACCATAACGATAATGAAAATAGGAAAAGCCCTGAATTCCCACATATCCTCAGGCTTGGGTATGGTACGCATACCGATATAGTGGTTCAGGCCATCGATATTTCGGATATCAAATTCCTCTTCGCCCTCGATTCCCTGAATATAAATGTTCATACCCAATGCATCGGGATACTGTGGTGCCTCCAACTC
>NZ_JBGTHY010000236.1:0-2092 GCF_041745955.1 Pricia sp. | reverse complement strand
ATCAAGCGTGGCATAGGGTTCCGACTTGATATCGATAAGTAGTTGTAGTTGTTTTGGGCGGTCCAGTCCAAGGGCAAGTGCTTCTTGCAGAGGTTCGAAATAAAGCCGTTCCAAACTCCACCTGGCGTCGAATTCTTCCGCGGTATGGGCTACGAACAAGGAATCGCCGACCAAAAACACGTCGGCCTCGATGGAACTGGCCCCTGCAGCATAGGCTTTCCAGAAGGGAACATTCTGCAGATAATCGTTGTGGGAATGGATACGGGGTTGGGGATCGTTTTGTGCGAAAAGGCAATTGGAAATCAATACCAGAAAAAGCGCTATTTTTTTCATACCTGCGATTTTTTGGCAATGTATGAAATGTTGGGGGTATCGGAAGTTTTGAGGGTTAAGAAATTATTACGTCCCCTATGCGGAAATGGAGGGGGGGGGCTGGCTGGCTGGCTGGCTGGCTAAATTTGATGAACAAAAAATCAAAAACAAAAAATTCCCGAAAAAAGGGCGAACCAAACTATACTGTTGTGGGGCAAACGACAGTGAAGAAAGCGGCTGCTTATTTAATTTTCGGGAATACTTTTTTAAATTCCGATACTTCTATAGCATGGATCTCGGTGCCATAGCATAGTTTATCCTGAACAAAATTTCAGGATGTGCCCCGACCAGGATTCAGGGCCTATTTTGTTATGCGGCCTGTTGCGTGGCTGCGGCCCTATGTCTTTTCTGGAAAATATTTTCCAAGGTTTTATTGATATCTTGTAATTCGGGGGTCAGGGTCGAAAGATTGCCGCTGACATCCGTAGTCACTTCTTTTCCACAATGAATACATTGGTACTCTTTGATGTGAAGCGTTACTTTTTTGGAGACCGAGTAGTGGTGGCCGAACAAATTGCAGAATATTCTTTTCATGGTAGTAGGATTTAAAATGCATCTTGGTCTTGGGGAAACCGTTGACGCCGAGTTCGAGATTTGGGTTTGAAAGTGGTATACAGCACACTTTATATCATTTCTAACGCCACCATAGCTTTTTTTATTGGATGGCTCTCCCCTATCGGGCCGTTTATTCGATGAACCGCAATTTTTTCGATGAACGGCAGCTTTTCGGAGGTAAATCAAGCATTGCATTCCAACGATTTTCTGCTATCTTTCACATAATATCGTGCTATATTCGTCCTATTATGAGCAGAGATAGTACAAACTATATGTCCAACACCAAAGAGACCCTTATAACCGCCTTCGCCCTCTTCTCGCTTTTCTTCGGGGCGGGAAACCTGATTTTACCGCCATTGCTGGGGTTTCAATCCGGAGGACTTTGGTGGTTGGTCACCTTGGGGTTCTGTGTATCCGCCGTACTGATTCCCATTTTAGGTATTCTGGCACACGCAAGGTTGCAGGGCACCATATTCGACTTTGGCAAAAAGGTGTCACATACGTTCAGTTTGGTCTACTCTTTTCTCGTATATGGCATTTCAATCAGCCTACCCTCCCCACGAACGGCATCGGTAACCCACGAAATGGCCGTACAGCCTTTTTTTGATTCGCCATCGATTATCACGAGTGTAGTTTACTTTCTGCTCGTATTCATTTTTGTCATCAACCGTTCTAAAATTCTGGATATTCTGGGGAAGTTGTTGACGCCAGCAATCCTTCTAATCCTGTTACTGATTATTGGCACTGCGGTATTCTCTTATGATTTTATTTTTGGGCATACGGTTGTTGCAAGTCCTTTTTCGGATGGTATTTTAGAAGGATACCAGACCTTTGATGCGATCGGTGCCGTTGTCGTTGGCGGAGTAATTACCATTTCCATCAATTTAAAAAAGAAGGATGCTGCCTATGCCGATAAAAAAATCTTGATCCGCAACGCCGGATGGTTGGCCGGCTTGGGCCTTTTGCTTATTTATACCGGGCTTATCTTCTCAGGAGCTTTGTTGCATGGCAAGTTCGATGCCGATATCACCCGGACCACTCTTTTGAACGGCATTAGCACCGAAACCTTGGGCAACACCGGCAACCTGTTTTTGAGCATCTTGGTCAGCTTGGCCTGTTTTACAACGGCTGTCGGCATTGTTACGGGAACAGCGGATTTCGTTAA
>NZ_JBGTHY010000235.1:0-2506 GCF_041745955.1 Pricia sp. | reverse complement strand
GTAAAAGCGTTGGCTTACATCCATCAAAATAATTTCTTCATAGCTGGTATCGTCGGCGGGCGCGTTGACCATACCGATACTGCATAGGTCAAGGTTCTCGAATTTAAGGATGTTCATCAAAACGGAACCGGAATAGATACTACTCAGATCCCCAAGAATAAAGTTGGCCGCCACATCGGCCTGTTGCTCGGCGGCGGAGGTTATCCCGAAAAGTGCATTATTGAACTCCGCAATCTCTCCGAGGGCAAAGATCGATGGGTCGTTGGTCTGTAAATAAGAGTTGACCACGATGCCACGCCGGGTATCGAGACCGGCTTGTTTGGCCAATTCGATATTCGGTCGTGTACCGATGGCATAGACGATCGCATTGCATTGTAGGGTACGCCCCGTTTTTAGGTTGACCAATAACGAATGTGCGTTTTCCTTTTCCTCGAATACGGTACTGACCTCATTGTCAAAATAGATGTGGATGCCCCTATCCATGACATCTTCGGCCAGCAGCCGACTGGCGACCCGATCTAATTGGCGTTCCATCAGGCGCGGTGCCCGTTGTATGATACTGATGTTGACCTCTATTTTTTTTAATGCCGCGGCCAGTTCCAGTCCCAAAAGTCCGCCGCCCACGACGACCACGTGCCTACTTTCGGACGGAAGTCCCGTTTGTTGCAAGTAGCGCTTTAACCGGTCGGCATCGCCACGTTCGCGCATGGTAAAGCGACCGGGAAGGTCCATTCCCATTTCACTCGGAACAAAGGCCCGACTGCCCGTGGCCATAATCAAAAGGTCATAATCATGTGCCTCTCCGTTTGCGTCAATAACTTGCTTTTGTACCCTATCGATCTCGGTTATGCCATTTCCGGGGTGCAGGGCAATGTCCAGTTTTTTTAGTTCGCCAATCTTTAGTTTTTCCAAGGCCTCCCAAGACAGTTCGTCGTTAACGTACTCGGGCAGTAGTACACGATTATAAAAGGGGTCATTTTCATTGGAAAAAACATGAAGTTCGTCTTTTTTGTTCTTTTCCCGATAGGTCTGAATAAAGCGGTAAGCCGCTGCGCCCGCACCGACAATGATTATTTTTTGCACTGGTTTGACATACTTTCTTACCTGTACGGCGCAGTACTTGAAATCCGGCTCCTTTGAAACGGGATCCACCAAATCGTTCGTCAGATTGTTGGCCCTGCCAAAAGCGTTGTTCAACATTTTGCCCCAATGCATGGGTAGGAATACGACCCGTTCGCGAATATCGAAGTTGATTTTCACTTTGACCTGAACCTGGCCCCGTCGGCTATTTATAACGGCAATATCGCCTTCCTTTAAATTACGAAGGTAGGCGTCGATTCTATTGATTTCCAGATAGGGCTGGGGAATATGGGTGAGCAAGCGTTTTACCTTCCCGGTCTTGGTGCGGGTATGCCATTGGTCCCTGACCCTTCCCGTGGTCAGTATTAGCGGGAAATCGGCATCGGTTTCCTCAGATTTGTTGTATAAACTCTGTGGGGCGTTGAAATGTGCTTTTTTATCGCTGGTATGGAATTGAAAATCGGTTAACAACCGCGGGGTTCCCGAATGTGTTTTATGGGGCACCGGCCATTGAAAACTGCCTTCGTCCTTTAGTCGGTCGTAAGAAAGTCCGGATACGTCGATATTCGTTCCCTTGGTGAGCAGACAATGTTCGTCGTACACCTCGCTGGCGTTTTTGTAGTCAAACCCACTAAAGCCCATGGCCTGTGCAAAACGCCAAAGAATCTCGACATCGGGAAGGGCATCCCCCGGGGCATCGATAACCTTGGGAAGATAGCTGACACGCCTTTCGGAGTTGGTCATGGTGCCCTCCTTTTCCAACCATCCGGCGGCGGGCAGCAGCAGATCGGCAAATTCGGTAGTCTCGGAGCGGTACGAAATATCTTGCACGACCACAAAAGGGGCATTTTTTAATGCGCTTATCGTATGGTTTACATTGGGCATACTCACGGCGGGATTGGTGCAGATGATCCAAATGGCCTTTAACTTTCCGTTTTCAAGGGCATCGAACATTTCGGTAGCGGTATAGCCCGGTTCGGATTTGATTTCGGTGCCGCCCCAAAAATCGGCCACTTCCTTTCGGTGTAGGGGGTTACCCAGTTCTCGGTGCGCGGCCAAAAGATTGGCCATGCCCCCGACCTCGCGACCGCCCATGGCATTCGGTTGTCCCGTCAATGAGAATGGGCCACATCCCGGTTTGCCGATCTGGCCGGTAAGCAGCGAAAGGTTCATAAGGGATACGTTCTTGGAGACCCCGATAACACTTTGGTTGAGGCCCATCGTCCACATACTGATAAACTTACTGGCTTCCCCGATATATAGGGCCGCTTTTCTAATTTCGGATGCCGAAATCCCACAAATTTTGGCCGCCTGTCGGATCGAAAGGGAAAAAGCGGTCTGTTTGCAGGCCTCAAAATTGGAAGTATGCTTGCCGATAAAACTTTTGTCGATTTTTCTTTTTTCGATCAACCAGCGGGCGATGGCA
>NZ_JBGTHY010000234.1:0-3218 GCF_041745955.1 Pricia sp. | reverse complement strand
CGAGGCCGAGGCGTCGATTTTCGAAAGCTCTTCCATAGCGATGACATACGATAATGTATCCATACCGCTACCGTTGTATTTCGGGTCGGTCATCATCCCCATAAAACCCAATTCCCCCAGTTTCTTTATTTGTTCAACGGGGAATTTTTGTGCATCGTCCCGTTCGATAACGCCTGGCAGCAATTCGTTTTGGGCGAAATCACGTGCCGCCTGCCGTATCATGAGATGCTCTTCCGATAGTGAAAAATCCATAGATATATGTGCTTATAGGCTTTCTACAAATATAGAACATAAAATAGAACATGGCCCAAGCGGCATTTCTTGCGCACAATGTACCCCGAACGGTCAGTGGCAGGTAAAATAAAAAGTTTAGGACAAATCTGCTCCAAATTTTTATATTTGTCGGTTCCAACTTTGGAATGCGGAGGATTTTGCCCGATATAACGGGCAATAGGGTTTCAAGGGAGGATGAATTGACATTTAATACGCATCCGATACCCTAAGAAAGGCAATTTTGAATATCTTTAGAAAAAATCCGTCCGGTACAAATCTCGACCGGACCTGTTAGTAAACCGCATTGAAACAACTAATATAGAACCTTAAAAACCGATCGAGTATGGAGACCATTATTATCATCGTATTTGTTTTGGGTTATCTGGCGATAACCATGGAGCACAACCTGAAAATTGATAAACTCATTCCCGCCCTGGCAATGATGGCCATACTTTGGGCGATTATTGCCTTGGCTCACCTACCTGTATTTGAGGTCAATTCAGATTTAAAGGAGCTTGAACCCACCGATATCGATGAAATACTATTGCATCACCTCGGGAAAACGGCTGAAATTCTGGTATTCTTGTTAGGGGCGATGACCATTGTAGAAATTATCGATTATTTTAACGGTTTCGTAACGATAAAAGGCTTCATAAAGACTAAGAGCAAGCGCAAACTTTTATGGCTGTTCTCCATTTTGGCTTTTGTGCTTTCTGCCATAATCGATAACCTTACAGCGACCATCGTATTGATAACCATTTTACAGAAGGTTATTAAAGAAAGGGACACTCGACTTTGGTTTGCCGGTATTATCATCATTGCAGCCAACGCCGGTGGTGCTTGGTCGCCCATTGGTGATGTTACCACCACTATGCTTTGGATTGGTAATAAGGTAACGGCACTAGTTCTTATAGAACATGTTTTCATACCTTCGATCGTCTGTATGGTTATTCCTGTTTTGGTAGCAAGTAGGTACAAGGCCTTTAAAGGAAACATAGTCACTGACGCGGCGGAATTGGACGAACCAAAATCGAAATATGGTGCGACCATGTTATACTTAGGTTTGGGAGCCATTGTGTTTGTACCTTTTTTCAAAACAATAACACACCTGCCCCCTTATGTCGGTATGATGTTGTCATTGGCTGTAGTAGCTATATTTGCCGAGATTTATAGTAATACAAAATTCAGTATTTCGGCTGTGAATGGCGAAGGGCATGATACTGTTGGCCACCATAGTCCCGTACATGCTTCCCTGTCAAAAATAGAATTGCCAAGTATTCTTTTTTTCTTGGGGATATTATTGGCGGTAGCAGCCTTGGAATCTTTGGGCATGCTATTTCATTTTGCGGAGATACTGGATAGTACAATGCCTGCACTCGGTACCGAGGCTAGGGAGGGTATTGTGTCTGATCTGGTTGTTTTGATTCTAGGAGTTGGTTCTGCCATAATTGATAACGTACCTCTTGTGGCAGCTAGTATGGGAATGTTTTCAGTGCCCATAGATGACCCCGTTTGGCATTTTATCGCCTATTCGGCCGGTACGGGCGGTAGTATGTTGATTATTGGCTCTGCTGCCGGTGTCGTTGCCATGGGAATGGAAAAAATCGATTTCTTTTGGTATCTTAAAAAAATAGCCTGGCTCGCATTCTTGGGATTCATTGGTGGTGCGGTTGCTTTTGTTTTGCTGCGAAATTTTCTGTTGAACGTATAATTTAATCGATAAACTACCGTTATAGAAGCAACACTGAACTTGTTTTAAAGCGTAAATAATCTAAGAATTCTATGATGCTATTTCAAGATGCGGCGCAAGATCCTCAAATGGGGGATGTTATGTCGGAAGAAAAGACCCTTTCCGTAATCGATCTTATTTTTAACGGCGGTACGGGAAGTGTACTTATTATTTCTATTTTGTTCATTATGCTGTTTGTAGCTCTATATATTTACTTTGAGCGGATTTTTGCTATTAAGGCCGCCTCGAAAATCGATAGCAATTTTATGAACCAAATTCGTGACCATGTCACGAACGGTAAATTGGAGGCGGCCAAACTTTTGTGTGCCCAAACCGATTCTCCCGTAGCCCGTTTGACGGCAAAAGGAGTTTCCCGAATCGGAAAACCTTTGGACGATATCAACACGGCCATTGAAAATGCCGGAACACTTGAAGTCTACGCCCTCGAAAAAAACGTGAGCGTACTGGCCACTGTCGCCGGAGCCGGCCCCATGATCGGATTTTTGGGTACCGTAATCGGTATGATCCTAGCCTTTCACGAAATGGCCTCCAGCGGCGGCCAGGCGGAAATGGGCTCTCTGGCCTCTGGTATCTATACGGCCATGACAACAACGGTTGCGGGCCTTATTGTTGGTATCATAGCTTATATCGGCTATAACCACTTGGTCAACCGGATCGATAAGGTCGTGCATAAGATGGAGGCCAATGCCGTTGAGTTTTTAGACCTGTTGAACGAACCTCTATAATTCCATACCATGAAATTGAAGGGAAGAAATAAGGTGAGCCCCGATTTTAGCATGTCATCGATGACGGATATCGTATTCCTGTTGTTGATTTTCTTTATGTTGACGGCAAACTCGCCCAATGCGCTGGATCTTTTATTGCCCAAAGCGAAAGGGAAATCTACCAACACCCAAAACGTATCGGTAAGTATCGATAAGAATCTACAGTACTTTGTAAACAACGAGCGGATCAACGGAGATTTTATCGAAGTCGAACTCAAAAAAGCTTTGGAGGGGCAAGATAAGCCTACCATTATTCTAAGGGCCGAAGAAAGTGTGGCCATCAAAGAGGCGGTTCACGTAATGGATATCGCTAACCGGAACAGTTACAAGGTAATCTTGGCCGTGCGACCGAATTGATCGTGAATTATAAAGCGTGGGGTTCCATGCTTTAGTATATACTTTTGCAAATTGAATTGTGCAAAGCAAGCGAT
>NZ_JBGTHY010000233.1:0-2403 GCF_041745955.1 Pricia sp. | reverse complement strand
ATCCCGATGGCGATGTCATCTCCCCGGGAACGGTGATTATTTCCGCAGCCGGACATTGCGATGATATAACCAAGGTCGTCGAACCCGTGTTGCAAAAAAATGGGGGTTCCATATACTACATCAATCTATCAAAAGACAGTTTTAAATTGGGCGGTTCATCCTTCGGGCAAATCCGAAACGCCATTGGCAACGAAGCCCCGACCATTATCGATGACGCTTATTTTAAATCCGTATTTAACTCAATTCAAACTTTAATTAGAAACGGGCAAATCGTTGCAGGACATGACGTTGCATCCGGAGGATTGATTACTACGCTGCTCGAAATGTGCTTTGCGGACAATGGGTTGGGTGCCGCCTTGGATCTATCCGATTTGGGAGAATCCGATACTATAAAACTACTGTTTTCGGAAAATGCCGGGATTGTTTTTCAAGGGGATGTGTCCCTAGAAAAAAACCTGTCCGATAAAAAAATCGATTTTAAAAAGATAGGTGAGGTTACTTCCGAAAGTACGCTGAACCTAAAAAACGGAAGTATGGAAATGGGACTGAACATAGCCTCTTTGCGCGACACTTGGTTCAAGACTTCCTATTTGTTGGATGATAGGCAGACTGCGAAAGGATTGGCAAAGGAGCGGTTCGGGAATTATAAGGAACAGGTGCTTGAATATCTATTTCCAGACCAGTTTACAGGGCAACTGTCAGGTCGGGCGCAGTCGGGCGCAGTCGAGAAGCCCAAAGCGGCCATACTCCGCGAAAAGGGAAGCAACTCCGAACGCGAAATGGCCAATGCCATGTTCTTGGCCGGCTTCGATGTCAAGGATGTACACATGACCGACCTGATTTCAGGCCGGGAAAATCTCGAAGATATTCAATTCCTAGGGGCCGTTGGCGGATTTTCCAACTCCGATGTTCTGGGCAGCGCCAAAGGCTGGGCCGGCGCTGTCAAATACAACGAAAAGGCCAATGCGGTCATAAAAAGCTTTTTTGCCAGACCTGATACCTTATCCGTCGGCATCTGCAACGGATGCCAATTGTTCATGGAACTAAACCTCATCAATCCCTATCATAAAACCCACGGTAAGCTGACCTACAATGATTCCCATAAACACGAAAGCAACTTTAGCTCGGTGAAAATCCAAAAAAACAATTCCGTGATGCTATCCGGCCTGGAAGGCTGCACCTTAGGCGTTTGGATTTCCCATGGCGAGGGCAAGTTCATCCTCCCCGAGTCCGAAGAAAACTATGATATCGTAGCGAAATACGGGTACGAGGGCTATCCCGCCAATCCCAATGGCAGCGATTACAACACGGCCATGCTGTGCGATAAGACGGGAAGGCACTTAGTGACCATGCCGCATATCGAACGCTCGATCTTTCCGTGGAACTGGGCGTATTATCCTAAAGATAGAAATGATAAAGTTTCGCCATGGTTGGCGGCTTTTGTCAATGCTAGGGAATGGGTGGAGGAAAAGAGTAAGAAGTAGTCAAAAAATAAAATCCAGTAATCGTGCTGAAAATACGTGAAGCCAAAAAAGCCGATGTCCCAATGATTGTCGCCATGATCGCCAATGACAAGCTTGGCCAACTGCGCGAAAATTATCTGAACCCACTTCCAAACACGTACTATGAAGCTTTTGAAAATATCGCTGCCGATCCCAACCAAGAATTGATGGTCATGGAAACCAAAAACGGTCTGGTTATCGGTACCTTACAATTATCCTTCATCCAATACCTTACCTATCAAGGTGGCATCCGTGCACAAATCGAGGCCGTTCGCGTACATAAAGAATATCGCGGACAAGGCATCGGGCAACACTTGTTCGAGTGGGCCATCCATAGGGCAAAAGAAAAGAAAGCCCATGTCGTGCAACTTACGACGGACAAAAAACGGCCGGAGGCTTTAAAGTTCTATGAAAAATTGGGGTTTACGGCCAGCCATGAAGGCATGAAATTGCATTTGAAAACCTAAACACTAAAAACCAAACCGAATTTTTCCCTATATTTCAACAACCATTCAAATCATGCTATGCAAAACATCACCCGCCTTTTCGATTTTCCCTATTATCAGTTGGAAAAATTCAACCTTACTGCATCCCTTGTAACCAAATACGACGGGAAATGGGTGGCCACATCAACCCGGGAATATGTGGACAAAGCGAATGCCATCAGCCGTGGCCTGCTTCGACTTGGAATAAAATCCAATGAAAAAATTGCTTTGATTTCCATGACCAATCGCACGGAATGGAATATTATGGACATTGGCATCCTACAGCTCGGCGCTCAAAATGTACCGATTTATCCCACTATTTCCGAAGAAGACTATGCCTACGTGCTCAACCACTCCGAATCGACGTATTGCTTCGTTTCTTGCCGTGAAGTATATGACAAGGTAAAAGCGGTACA
>NZ_JBGTHY010000232.1:0-4250 GCF_041745955.1 Pricia sp. | reverse complement strand
CTCGGTAAAGGGCATCAGTTCTTTTTTATTCCTAACATGGTCGAAAAAGGCATTTAGGTCGCCCTTAAAACCGACCCGTTCTTTCACTTTTTCCATTTCCGTTGAAATTCGGGCCACCTCGTCGAGCCCGATTTGGTGGATCTCATCGGCGGTCATATCCGTGGTGGTGTATAATTTGATTTGATGCTTATAATAAGCGTCTCCCCTCGGAACACCTTCAATACCACTGGTCTCCCTGCCCGATGCCATATACTCGGAGGCCATAAAATCGTGGAGTTCGCGGTAGGCCGGTACGATCTTTTCGGTGATGAGGGAACCGTAGTCTTTGGCCAGCCGGTCCTTATCGGCATCTGAAAAACCCTCGGGAAAGCTCTTGACCGGACTGTAAAATAGGTTGTCGTTCAGCGCAGGCTCCGAAACGCTGGCCAATTGGGGCAGTACTTTTTGGATCAGGGATTTGGGCAGTACATCCTCGGCTTTGATACCCTCTCCCATTTTTGTTTTTGCGGAGGCCAGCCATTCGCCATAATCTTCCAATCGGGAGAGCCAGTTGTCATAATCCTCTACGGTCTTGAAAGGTTGCGCGCTGGTACCGCCCGCCAGTTGGCCGATCATCAGGTTCATCGACCACATTTGATCTATGGGGGTGTAGTCCTCAAAACCCAATCCCTCTAAGTTAATGTCGCATTCCCATTTTAAAACGGCTTTAGTCATCTTTTGGTCATCCGAAAGGCTGTCATCCGTAAAATCGTTCAGCTGGTTTTGGTACGCTGTATAATATTCTTTGAGCCGTTTTTCGTATTTATCCGATAGAAAATTGGGCAGCGTATCGTTATAGCGTTCATCGCCCTGAAATGTCGCGTTCAGCGGATTGAGCTTGAGGCCTTGCTGGTAATAGTTTTCGGCCAGGGAGTCGAAAGCTTTATTGCCGGATACGGTATCTTCCGCAAGGGTTTCGGATTCATTTTTACAGGCGAAAATACCCAGGGTCAATACTATAATTAGGATTTTGTTTTTCATGATGTCATTTTTTCAAAGATACTTCCTCATACGTTCCTTCTTATATTCCGGTACCGATTCGTTGTCCATAAACAAGTGCAGTATCTCCGTATTCTTCTTTTTTGCGAACATCAGACTGAAAAACTGGCTTATGGTCAGGGCGTTCTTCGACCGCTCCTGTACTTTCAAGGTATCTCCCATTTTGACATTTCCTTCCTCCAAGACACGTACATAGGTGCCAGGGCGCCCGTGTTGGATATATTTTTTAAGCATTTTCTGGTCATTGAAACGAATCCCCAATTTATAGCAGGGCTCTCGCGGTTGCGAAACCTGAACTACGGCACTTCCTATTTGAAAGATGTCTCCGATCCGCGTGATGGACTCATCCAAACCTTCGACCGTCAAATTTTCGCCGAACATTCCCCAGTCCCAATCCAGGTCGGGATATTCTTTTTTCCAAAAGGGATAGTCATCCGCGGAGAACAAAAAACAGGCTTTGTTTATGCCTCCATGGTGCTTGCGATCGATGATGGTATCTTTGTTCACATCGGCCTTTCCCAAGTACAAAGCTTCGAAAATAGGATATTTAAAAATACCCGTTTTTTCCTCCTTGCCGTTCCATAGAAAGGTCGTCGGATTCCCAATATTGGTAGAAGTGATACGCATATCCCAAAAATAGAAAACCATCCCGATTAAAGGATGGTTTTCATGAATTAACTCCGTAAAATAGGTAAAATAGGGGGGAACTTTACCAACCGGTACTATTTACCAAGTCCGGAGCCAACCCAAAGCGCTGTTAAAAGACTATTTTTAAATGAGCCTTAAATTTCAAATCGCACTTTCAGGCCGTCGGTTTTTTCTACCAAGGGCTTGAATTCCATGGCATGTAAGAACAAGATATTGTCGCCGATATTTTCGAAATCATATATCGACTCTTGGCCTTCGTGCTTCATGAACATCGAATCGCCCTTATTGATTCGTACCAATGAAATCTTCCCGTTCGCAGAGCGGCTGACCGCCAAACCCTCTGTCATCGAAGTAAAGTTGTAGTTTCCGCTGATTTTTCTGAAGGGAAGACGTTCTCCCGGAAAAAGTATGACTTCCCAGACCTTTATCGTTTTATTTTCGAACAGCAGTTTTTGACCAATACGATCGTCAAATTCCTTTTTTTGTAGTTCCTTTAATTTGGAAGGGTCCCAAGGGTCAAAATTTCCTTCGGAATTAAGTTCTATGCACTTCATTATCGAGGATTTTTTCGATTGGTTTTTACTTGGGAATACAAAATATATCCCGTAATCAGCAGAAGCACCGGCAATACCATCAAATCGTACCTGACCTCGTAATTTTGATCGAAGGATGGCAAGGTCTGCAATTGAAATTCCCATAACAGGAAGGTGCACCAGATAAAAATGAGGAATATCCACTGCTGTTTATCGGCACTTTTCATAGATTTGGATTTGGTAGATGCGGACTGGCTTTTTGTCCGCGGTGCAAATATCCAAAATGATGTAGGGGATATCCTAAAAATTAGTGTCCAAAGAAGTACGGATTTCAGAATTCCGAACGGAAATCCCAGTAATTAGGGATTTTTCAGGAATTGAGACCTGTCCAAAAAATCCAACATCAGGAATCGGAACTGCTTGCATCGCCCTTAGAAATACCTGTAAAAACTCACACCATCACGTTCTCCTTATATTTGGAGGGCGTTGTTCCGGTAAATTTTTTGAAGGCGGAATAAAAGGCACTTTTGCTATGAAAGCCTACCTCCTTACCGATTCCTTCGACGCTAAGATGGGTATATGCCTCGTTCTCGAGCATTTTTTCGGCTTTCCGTATCCGAAACCGATTGACATACGCATTGAAGTTCTGATGGCATATCACATTTATGGCGGTAGAAATGCGCTTGGGATGCGTGTCAAGTTCGTTGGCGAGATCCATTATGGTCAAATCGGTATCCGTGAAGGACTCAGAGTCCCTTAGGAGCTTATCGATACGTTCCATCAATTCCTGAAGACCGTCATCGGATAGGGCCAGCAAATCTTCCTTTGCCGAAAGTTTTTGCGAAATGCCTTCAAAATCCTCTTTTTTGGCAAGCAGTGACAGAATATTTCGCTGCTTGACCCCATGGTACGATACCCAATAGATCAAGATCAGGTCGAAGGTCGCAAAGAAGATTTTTGCAAGCAAGCTGTCCGTAATCGTAGTAGCGAAAATCGTATATACTATCGACCCCGAAATATTATAGAAAAGAAAGATTCGGGCCCAGGTCAACTCTTTCGATTCCATCATTGAAAAGTAATTGTGTACCTCGATTTTGTGTTTGAACAAGAGCCTTAATGTGTAGATGCCTATGCTCAGCCCGTACAAAACCTTGCAATAGAAGTAAATATCGTAGCCCACACTTTCGGTGATGGCTACTTTAACGGTATAGGGCAAGAAGAAAACGGCTATCTGTGCGAACAAGATCGCGATACCAGGATAGAGTACCCAATATTTCGTTTTCTCATTGGAAAAAATACATATTTGGTGTACGTAGACATAAAAAATAGGAAAATGCAACCAAAAAAAGTCGAAGGGCAATAGGTAAAGTTCAGGATATAAAAGATAGGCGTTTAGACTATTCAGAACGATAGGAATCGTCTCAAGTCCGAACAATATAAGGAAAATGCCTACAAAAAGGGTACTCTTGTATTTGTTCTTGTTCAAGAAAATCAATAATGCGCCGAGCGTTATCGCCTGAACAATGCCTACGGTTTCGAATAAGGCGTAAAGGTTGTAGTCGAGTTCCATTTTGATCGGTCGGATCTTGGCTACAAGTTAAGAAATTTTACGTAGTAATAGACGAAAAAGCTTACAAGTATCTTTTAATGTAGACGGATGTACGAAGTATCGGTTCAGCATCTTCTTTGGCTACTTCCGATTGTAAGGTGTCCGTTTCATAAAACCTGAAAATCACATGCGTGTCGTATTCATCCGTTGAAGAACTTTAATCGTTAGCATACGGTACCCGACACCAAAACCCAACTTTTTTCCTATTTTTACCCCATGGCACTTTTCACCTTTCTTCTGTTCACAGGTTTCGTAGCTTTCTACGCCACTTGGAAATTACGCCGCGATAAACTGGATACGCAGGATGGCTATTTTTTGGGGGGTAGATCTTTAACGGGCATCGTAATTGCGGGATCCTTGCTATTGACCAATATTTCTACGGAACATTTGGTGGGCATGAACGGTTCATCGTATCGAAACGG
>NZ_JBGTHY010000231.1:0-1829 GCF_041745955.1 Pricia sp. | reverse complement strand
TCGGGATTTTCAAGTGCGGCCAACATTTCTTTCGAACGCTTTTCGTTGACCAGTTTTCCGTTGGCCAGTAAATAGTAGAATCGGCATACCTGGGTGACAGAGGCGGCATGGCTCAACTGTTTTATAGGCTCGCGGTTCGTGGCGCCCCCGCTGCCGTAGCGTTTGCCGACCCAAAGTCCGCCGCCTTTTTCCTCATCGTAGAAGTCGTATTTGGGATCGGTCATGACGGCCTCCAATTTATTGTAGCCCATGCGGTCGATCATACGGGTCGCGGCCTCGTTGTCCGATTTACTGATCATAAGGCGCATATCTTTTTTGACCTCGGGAGTTTCTTTGAGCTCCCCCTTGTCAATGGCATCGGTCGCGGCCAAAAGAATGGCGATTTTCGGGAGACTGGCAGCATACATCATATAATTGCCGTTCACCCGTGCAAAACGGGGCATTTCGGGATTGCCCAGGTCGACGATACCGACAGCCATTTTCTTTTGGGCGATTAGGTCTTTCCAATCCGCATGGCTGTTCAGTTCCTGTTCAAAACGGGTCTGTAACGAACTGTCAAGAAGTTGCCGCAGCGGTTTAATCTGGGCGTCGTCTATTTTGATGGGAAGTTCGTTTTGCGCGTTTAAGTAGATGGCGAAAATGAACAAAAAAAGTACTGCAAAAAGATTGGGTTTCATTGATTAATTTCGGTTTTTAATTAAATATCAAAGATACGTTATCCGCTGATTCGTAGTGTGTTAAATTTCAGGATATGTAGTTTAACGACGAGCTGAACAAAATCGAGATACGATGCTATATTCTGATTTCGGAAAGTGTTAATTTTTTTTGGGAATTGTGGAATTTTGTAGCAGCGATTGTACGAAAAACCGCTTCTCTTTGATTTCACTTAAGAATAAGCATTTTTTAGATATCATTCATCAGATTCACGCCGAAGTCTAAACAGGGCATTTCAATTGGGCTACCTATAAACTTCGTAGAAGTGATTGTTTGCCGAAAGATAGGAATTTCCATAAAAAAACCCGCTTCAAGAATTTGAAGCGGGTTTTGTAATTTTCTACATCTAGCGTCATTTCACCATTTCGTAACTTCGCTTAATAAAGTTCGTCAACTCCTCACCCTTCAACAACCCCTTCGAAAGCCGCGCCAAGTCAACGGATTGATTGATTAACCGCTCGCGCTTTTTAGTGGTCTTTGTATTCAAAATCTCGCTGACCAGTTCGTGGTTGGTGTTCACGACCAGATTGTACATCTCCGGCATGCTGCCCATGCCCATAATGCCGCCGCCACCGGTCTGCTGCATTTCTTTCATTCGGCGTAAAAACTCCGGTTCGGTAATGATAAAGGGGGAGGCGTCGCTATCCATCGCCTCGAGCTGTACGGTATAGCTCTTGTTTTCGATGGCCTCTTCAAGGTTCGTTTTAAGCTTTTCCTTTTCCTCGTCGGAGAGTTTGCTGATGGCCGTGTCCTCTTTTTTGATTAGGTTGTCGACGTGATCGGCATCGACACGGGCAAAGGAAACTTTTTCTTTCGAGGTTTCCAGTTTTTGCATTAGGTGTCCGATGATGGGCGAGTCTAGCAACAATACTTCAAAACCTTTGGCCCTGGCCGCTTGAATGTAACTGTGCTGGGCTTCTTTGTCAGAGGCGTATAAAATGACCAGTTTGTCGTCCTTATCCGTTTGGTTGCCCTTAATTTTTTCCTGAAGTTCTTCGAAAGTGAAATACTTGCCGTCTACCGTTGGATAGAGTGCGAATTTGTCCGCTTTTTCGAAGAATTTATCCTCGGAAAGCATCCCGTATTCGATAACGATCTTGATATCGTTCCATTTC
>NZ_JBGTHY010000230.1:0-4510 GCF_041745955.1 Pricia sp. | reverse complement strand
CTCCAAAAATGGGATAAGTGCTTATATCAGGGCAATCAGAGCCATTTATAATAGTGCCTTAAAAGAGGATAAATTTTTGCCAATAAAAAGTCCTTTTCTTCACTATAAAATCCCATCGACAGGAAGAACCAAAAAGAAGGCACTGTCCAAGGAAAAAATTATCACTATTAGAAATTTACGATATGAAGAAAATTCAAATCTTTGGCATACCAAAAATTACCTGTTAAGTATGTTCAATTGCAGGGGGATGAATCTTATAGATTTGGCGAAATTAAGAGTTAAGGATATTGGTAAAAGCCGAATTTATTATGGGCGGAGTAAGACAGGCGACCCCCTGTCAGTAAGGATTACCAGCGAGCTTGCTGAAATCCTTGAATTTTATAAACAGGATAAAAACGAGGATGATTTCATTTTTCCAATTGGTTATGACGGTTCGGTCGAAATGTTCAAGAAATATAGGTCCGATCGGAGATTGGTAAATAAACTGCTAAAAAAGATTGCCGAAGATGCAGGGATTGAAGAAAAGATAACCTCCTATTATATTCGGCATTCTTGGGCGACTATTGCCAAAAATATGGGCATATCAACCGAAATTATTAGTGAGGGCCTTGGGCATCATTCATTGAAAACGACGGAAATCTATCTAAAGAGTTTCGATAATTCCGTATTGGACGATGCTAATGAATTGGTAGTGGCTTAAGTCGTACTACTTCTATTCTTTAAACGATGATTTCATAGCGATTGCCCTCAAAACCGAGCTTGGAGAAACCACAAACGAAAAAGTCATTAACGCCCCCTGCAAACTTTATATTCTACTTTTCAAGTACCACAATCGAATACGGTCTTTCGGTAAATTGCTCGTTGTCATCCTTGACAAGTTCTTTTTTGTGCTTTGTTTTGATGAGTTTGAAAGAGGTCGGCTTCATCAACGTTTTTATTTCGTTGCTACCGTACAGTTGAAAACCATATCGGGCAAAGGGCAAATTTTCCATAAAACTCTTTTGTACAAAAACGATGGTGCATTTTCCCTTCGGTTTTAGGACCCGGTATATTTCGTTCAAAAGGGACAAGGGCCTTTCCCAGAAATAAAGAGTGTTTACGGTCATTATCTTGTCGAAAGAATCGTTTTCGAAAGGAATTTTGTGACCATCGTAGGTATGAAAGGATGCCCTTTTGTTTTTTACGCTGGCCTTGTTCAGTTTTTCAGCCTCCGATTGCATAAGCGACGAAATTTCCAGACCAAAGTATATAATTTCCGATGCTTGGGTCAGGATTTTATCGAGATGGCCACAATTGCCGTGGCCCAACTCCAATACCCTGTCATTGGCCGCCAACTGCAGGTTGTTGATACCGCTAAGTGTCATGTTGATATTTACCTGGTTCAAGAGGGAAGCTGTTTTGATTCCTTCTTTTCCGGTGGGGCAGCGCAGCTGAGCGGCTATTTCCTGAACTTCATCTGTGTCTATCTCTTTTTTCATCCTTTCAATATACCCATTATTTTAAAATTTTCAAGAGTCTGCGATCCCGTCCAATAAATTATCAAGCCGGAGTTGAAACAGGATAACATTCACCAAATCCTTCAAGGCCGTAAGTTCCTTATGGCTTACGGCAAAACTTATCTGTGGTGCCGGGGTGTCCAATAGCAGCGCACGACAGGATTCTTTGTTTTTACAATCCTTGCAAAGGGAACAGCTATTGGTGGCCCGTTCGATATTTCCGGAAAATTGTATCAGTTCATCCCTGGTCAGCAGCAATCCCGTATCCCGGAACACTATCTGCACTTTTTTGTCGTAGTCTACCGGACAACGTTTCCAATAGAAGGCGATACTAAGTTCATTTTGGTAAAGTATTTTTATGTCGTTCATATCATTCGATTTTACTAACCCTCCCACATTTGGGTTTTCCTACTGACATCAATTCAATCTCATTGTTCTTGCTTTGGTTTCCCCCACCAACCATTTCTTTTTCTGATATAGACTATTTGCCCGGTATGGTAGGCGTTATGGGCGCAAATATCGGCTATGGATGTGCTCCATTCGTTCAACTGCTTTTTTGTAGCTTTCTCCGTCACTCCTTCCCATACCGTCTGAATACTATCCAGTTTTTTAATGGCATTTTGCCAATCTCCTTCATTTAATGGTTCTCATTCTCAATTTAAAAATTGTCTATACTCGATTTCACATACCCGAAGCGGGGTGTCCGGTTTTTTGGTACGCTCAAAAATCAGTTCTTTTAACGATTCCAATTCTTGCCGGTCGAACACCATTGCCAAGTTCTGCTGCATTGTTTGTATGTGTATCCTACGTTTGAGCAGTGCCCTTTGACAGCACGATTCCCAATAGTCCACGACGATTTCGGAAACGAAGTGTTGAAAGGCCTTCAGTTCCCTATTGGTAAATTCCAGATAGATATTGTTGAAATAAAGGTGGTACACATCACAGCTTGCACAATGGGCGAGCTGGCCACATTCGTTTTTGGATAACGTATTGATCTGATGGCACATTTATTTTGTTTTACGGATTCCCGAATACTTTTTCACTCTGTAGAACGGCAAACGATTGCAGTACATTTTCAATCGCCTTGGCCATCGATTTTGGCGAAACGGTCGCTCCGGAAATTGATATCAACATGATCGGCCAGGATAGAAATGGAGCTTTTGTTCGCAGAACAATGATGTTTTGATTTTTAAAGTTCGTCAACAAAAATAGTAGATTTTATTTAGATTGAATAAAAATAACTTATATATTTGAGGTCTATTAAGAAACGTTCTAAATAAAATTAATTACTCTACGGGTTTTCAAAGGGATACTTTTCTTTTTCGCTTTTTCGAAAGGTAGTACGTAGCAAAGGCCTGCAGATTCCATTAAAATCAAGCGGTTGAAAGAACTGGGGGAAAAGATGTTCCTGCTCCGGATAAACCGATTTATGTTTGAGTTAGTTGGAGTGCCGGATGCTCTTCGGGGTGTCCGGTTCTTTTTTCAGGCTTTTTGGACGTATAACAGAAAATGATTTTATAACCGATTAAATTTTTGAAAATGAAGAATATGCTGACTATTTCACTTTTTCTACTTTTGTCAAGTACCATGGTCTTTGCCCAAACGATCATACAAGGTACTGTTGCCGATGAAAACGATGAACCCTTATTCGGAGCTACAGTAAGGCTTACTGATACCAAAGGGACAACCACCGATTTTGATGGGAACTATACCGTCAAAGATGTAAACGAAGGAAATTACTCCTTTGAGGTTACCTTTCTAGGATATAGATCACAGAACAAAAAGGTCAATGTTTCCGGTCAGGATATCCTGACCGTGGATTTTGTCCTTTCTCCCGCCAGCGAACAATTACAGGAAGTGGAGATTATCGGCAGACGGGAAAAATCCTATAAAAACGATATCACCTTTGCGGCCACCAAAACGGCCACGGCCATCAAGGACATCCCCCAGGCGGTCAGCTACGTTACAAAGGAGGTCTTTGCCGACCAGCAGGCCTTTCGCGTGAACGACGTGGTCAAGAACATCAGCGGGGTCAACCAGTTCTCCTACTATGACGATTTTAGCTTTAGGGGCTTCCGCTCCGGGGACACCTATATCAACGGGCTGCGGGTAATCGGTCTTTTCGGTCCCGAGCCGCTTTTGGCGAATATAGAAAGGGTAGAGGTCATCAAGGGCCCTGCCTCTGCCATGTTCGGGAATTCCATTCCGGGGGGGATCATGAACCGGGTGACCAAGAAGCCCTTGACCGAGGACCGCAAGGCCATCAACTTCACTGTGGGCAGCTTCAACACCCTGCGCACCACGGCGGATTTCACGGGACCCGTGAACGAGAAGGAGACGTTGCTGTACCGTCTGAACCTTGCCTATGAAAACTCCGATAGCTTTAGGGACCTGCAGGAATTCAAGTCCTATGTCATCGCCCCGTCCATCTCTTTTTTGCCCACGGACAGGACCCGTATCAATTTTGATCTGGTCATTACCGATTTTGATGGAAAGCTAGACCGTGGCCAGCCCATCTTCGGGGCGACGGCCGGCACGGACCTGAATTCGACCCCCATTTCCTTTGCCATTGGCCAGACCAGCGATTTTCAAAAAACGGACGTGGCCTATTCCACGCTGTCCCTGAACCACCAATTTTCGGACAGACTGTCCTTCAATGCCTCCTACATGCGGTACATGTTCGAAGAAGACCTGGAGGAGCACCGTACCTCGAACCAGTTCGCCATAAATGGCAATGGTGAGCCCTTACCGACGTTGATGGGGATGCAGGTAATAACGCGACAACAGCAGTTCATTGCGGACAATCTTTCCAGCTATTTCGTTTACCAACCGAAAACCGGGGCCCTGGAGCATAAGATAGTGGCAGGGTTCGATTACAACGAGCAAAGGCAGCCCGTGGGCAATGCACAGTCGTTCGCCCAGGGCTATTTCCAGCAGGGCGGAGGTTCATCGACCGATCCGGAGGACTTCCCCGATTATGTAAGGGACGAAAACGGGAACCCCGTTCCCAACGT
>NZ_JBGTHY010000229.1:0-8274 GCF_041745955.1 Pricia sp. | reverse complement strand
CGCCCATATTGTTTTCTATAATGGAATAGGCCGAGTTGTTTGAGATTCCAGGAACACTAGATGAAAGTCCGGTCGAGACCACGCCCGGTAGTTTTTTCAGATCCTCTTTTAGCACATCGAGTTGCGGGGAGATGTCGGTTTCCATAACCACTAGCTGTTCTTTATCGAAACCAAGTTCTTGATGCTGCATAAAGTTCATTTGGTTGTAAATAACCACGGTTCCCACCATCAGGGCTATAGAGATACTGAACTGTGCGACCACCAACACCTTACGTAGCGAGACCCCTTTGTTTCCGGTCGAAAAACTGCCCTTTAGAACACTTACCGGCCTAAAGGAAGAGAGGACAAAAGCAGGATAAGATCCAGCGAGAACCCCCACCGCAAGGGCGATTAAAAATAGTACTGCGAAATGGCCCGATATGTCGGAAACACTGGTTACGATGGTCTTACCCGCTAAAACGGAAAATTGTGGAAGCACAAGCACCGTTAGCAGCACCGTAAAAATGAAGGCGATTATACAGATGATAACGGATTCGCCAATAAACTGAAAGCCCAACTGCCATTTTCCGGCACCTATCACCTTGCGAACACCGACCTCTTTAGCTCTTTCCCCGGACCTTGCCGTGGTCAAGTTGATGAAATTGATACAGGCAATGATCAGAATAAACAGGGCGACCACGGAGAATATGTAGATGAGATTGATATCCCCACTGATTTTTCCACCTCTGGTAGAGCTCAAATACACTGTTTTCAAAGGTTCAAGAGATAGTGCAACAGACATTTTATCGCTCCTGAGATCTTCTCCGATATTTCTTTCGATAAAATCGGGAAATTTGGATTCCAGACGTTTTGGGTCGCTTGCAGGATTCAAAAGCACGTAGGCGGAAGGATCGTACAACCCCCATAGATTGTCAAATTCCGGCATCACGCCTTGGGAATAGGTAGTCATAGAAATAAGAATATCGGCCTGAATATGTGAATTGGCCGGCATTTTCTCCATGATTCCGGTTACCGTAAAATTACGGTCGTCAATATCCTCGTTTTTAATTTTCAGGGTTTGCCCTATCGCCGGGCCGTTGCCAAAATATTTATTGGCCGCCTCCTCGGTAAGAACAATGCTAAAAGGTTCTTTGAGCACACTTCGTTTATCCCCTTGGGTTAGTTCAAAATCGAAAACCCCAAAAAAGGCGGAATCCACAGCGATGGCATTGGGCTCTTTGAACTTGATATCGTTCCTACGGATATCAAGTGTAATATCCATCACCCGAACCGCTTTCTCTATTTCCTCGAACTCCTTTTCCAAATGTGGTGGTACGGCAATTGACGGCCGGTCGATTTCGTTGACATCCGTAGGGGTTTGCATATCGGTCACTACCCTATAAATATTATCTCCTTTCGTATGAAAATTATCGTAGCTCATTTCAAAGGAAACGTACAACAGAATCAAAAAGAAAGCGGTAAGGCCGATGGCGAGGCCTCCAATATTTATCAGAGAGAAGCCTTTTTGCCTCCAGAGGTTCCGCCAAGCGATTTTTAGATAGTTTTTGAACATGATTTTTCGTTTTTTGATTCGATTGATTTATTCCGTCCGCAGACTTTTCACCGGATTCCTGTTCGCCGCTTTCACCGCATGAAAGCTCATCGTCACAACCGCAATAAGCAACGCGATACCGCCTGCAAGGGCGAAAATCCATATGTTCATATCCATGTGATAGGCAAAACCGTCCAACCATTTCGACATAGCGAACCAGGCGAAGGGTGTGGCGACCAGAATCGCGATGCCAACCAGTTTTATAAAGTCTGTGGACAATAATCTTACGATGCTTCCGACCTCAGCGCCCAGTACTTTTCGGATCCCGATTTCCTTGGTCCGTTGCATGGCACTGTAGGTCGCCAAGCCCAACAAACCAAGGCAGGCAATAAGAATGGCCAGACAGGAAAAGATGGTGAAGAGTTGCCTGAACTTGATATCCGCCTCGTACTGTTCATTGAACGAAGTGTCTATAAAACTATAAAGAAAGGGGCGGTGTGGCGCCAATGCCGCCCACTTTTGTTCGATATCGGCAATGGCCTTGGGGAGATTTTTGGATTGTATTTTTAAGGATAAATATCTACTTGCAAAGGGTTGGTACCGCAGCGTCAGAGGTGCCACTTTTTGATGGAGAGATAGGTAGTTAAAGTCTTTCACGACGCCGACGATGACCCCTTCCTTGCCCCATTGTTGGAATTTTTTACCTAGGATGTCCGAGGGATTGGAATATCCAAAACTCCTGGCAGCCGCCTCATTGATGACCAAGGACGAAATGGTATCCGCAGGAAATTCCCTTGAATACGGCCTTCCAGCCGCCATTTTCAGATTGTAATGCGGAATAAAATCTACATCGACCTCGTAGACAAAAGGTTCAAAATGCTCCATCTGCCCTGATGCCGTCTCGATTTCGGTTCCGGCTGCCGGAAAATGACCTCCCGGCACTGTTCTTGACCCTGCGGCGGATTTCACATCGGGAAGACTTTCAAATTCGCTTTTGACCGTTTCCAAACGATTGTTCACTTCACTGTCGTAGTTATAGTCAATGACCAGTTGTTGTTCCCTGTCAAAACCCAAATTCTGTTTCAGCATATGGCCCAACTGGAAATATACGATCAAGGTGCCCGCAATCAAGGCAATGGAAAGACTGAACTGGAAGATGACCAGACCTTTTCTTAGGTTGATTCCTTTTTGGGATGTCCGAAAAACTCCTTTTAAAACGCTTACAGGCTTAAAACTGGAAAGCACAAAAGCGGGATAGCTTCCTGCTAGCAAACCCGTAAACAAGGCCGTTCCGAAATATAGAAGAAGGGTTCGGGTATCCGTGATGTCGGCCATCGAAAAGTGCTTACCGGTGATTTGGCCCATCCCTCTTAAGCAGGCTATTGCCAAAAAAAAACCCAAAGCGGCCGACAAAAGCACCATTAGCAACGATTCACCAAGAAACTGCCGCACCAAATTCCCTTTATCGGCGCCGATCACCTTTCGCACGCCGACTTCCTTTGCCCTTTCCAACGAACGTGCCGTGGCGAGGTTCATAAAGTTGATGCTGGCAATGACGAGTATGAAAAGACCGATGAGCGAAAAAATATAGATATTGGAAATGCTTCCGTTGACCCCGGGCTGGCGTTCCGCACTTGATAGCAGGTAGGCATCCTTCAGTGGTTCGAAGGAAAGGTCATAAAAGTATTCCATTTCATCGGCAGGGCGATTTCGTTTCAAGAATTCTGGCATTTTTGTCTGGAATGTGGCTTGATCGAAATTTTTATCCACTAAAAAATAGGTGTAGAAATCTACATAACCCCAAGCATCGAATATACCCGGTCTCGTCTGATAAAAAGAACTCATGGAAAAGAGGGCATCGAAGCTAAAATGGGAATTCTCCGGTACGTCTTTCATGATACCTGTTACTGTGTATATGCCGTCGTCAGCCCTTCCCCCTACCCCAACTAAAGTCTTGCCCATAGGATCTTCGTTGCCAAAATACCTTTTTGCAGTGCTTTCGGTAAGGACTGCGGAATAAGGTGCTTCTAGCGCAGTCTTGGAATTGCCCGAGGTCAGCGGCCAACTGAACACGTCGAAAACCGTTTCATCGACATAAAAACAATTGCCTTCTTGATATGATTTGTTGTTGTATTCCAACATCACATCCGACCTCCCCGAAAACCGCACCGTTTCAAGAACCTCCGGAAAATCGGCTTTTAATGCCTGGCCTACGGGGGCGTTGCCCCAAATCCATTTATCCTCGGAATTAACGGCGCTGTTATGATGCACCACCCTATAAATCCGGTCGCCCTTCTCATGATAGGTATCGTAAGACAGTTCGTTTTTCACGAACATGGCGATCATTAGAAAGCAGGTCATGCCAATGGCCAGACCGCCGATGTTGATGGCGGAATACCATTTGTTCTTTAGAAGCGTTCGATAGGCGATTTTTAAATAGGTCTGAAGCATGATCATTTGTTTTAGAGTCTCAGCTTCTGAAATAGGGCGGTCGGACTGCGCTGACCTTTCCCACTAGCCCTTAGTCGAAGCTTTAGTGTTTTGTGTTTGTCTTTATCTCATAATTGTTAAATCAAAAGACTTGGCGGCGCTCGCAAATAGGCTCAAGCCAATGGAAATAGGACTTGACGCTATATTTGCTATAGCATTGTCACCCTCCGTTTTTACTCCGATGTTTCTATTTTCATCACTTCTTTTCCTTTCTCTCCCAAGTAATGAACCAGCAACTTTTCATAGACTTTGTAACCGTCATCGACATTGGTAAAAAGTATCAGACCGTTTTTGGTCTCGGGAAATATGAATACAATTGTCTGAGCGCCCTTGTCAGCGCCACCGTGCGATAATGCATATTGGCCGTCTTTGAAATCGTAAATCTCAAAACCAAGTCCAAAATGTTTTCCTTTTGTGCTTTCTACTTGATGTGATGTCATATCAGCAAATACTTCTTCCGAAATTCCATCCCCGTTCATTACGCTGACCAGGAATTTTCCATAATCCTCGATTGTAGTCAATAAATCGTCCGCTCCGTTGGGTGTTCCATTTTTAACCGTCTCATAAGAATTGCCTTGGTTGTCAAACCCTTTGGCAAATCTTGTATCATCCGTAGTTGAATCCCAAATATATCGGGTGTCGGTCATTGATAAGGGTTCGAAGATCAAATCGGTCGCCATTTCATTCAACGACTTCTTAAAGTTACTTTCCAGAGCTTTTCTCAAGTATTCCATTCCTTCTCCCGAATACTGGTATTGTGTGCCCGGCGAAAATTGAAAATTCAACTTTTTCGATTTATCCGAATATCTCCAATTAGGAAAACCGCTTTGATGGCTCAAAATATGTCGGGTGGTCAATTTTTTATTTCTTGGGTCATCGGCAACATCAGGATCGGTCCAATAGTTGAATATTGGCTCGTCCAAATCCCACTTGCCCAAACTGACGAGCTTTAATGCGATCACTGCTGTTACGGGCTTGGCTAGAGAAGCTACGTTGAAAATTGTATTGTAAGGTGCGGTTGTTCCTTTATCAAGTTCGCCAAATACCTTTATCTGTTGAAGTTTGCCGCTATTAATAATTCCAATTCCTAAAGTCGGGATATTGTGTGATTTTAACCATTTCCCCATTTCTTTGTCATTATCGAAAATGGAAGTTGCACTAGTAATTTCAAAATCCGTTTGATGATCATAACTTAGACTTTTAGTAAGTTTCCATTGGCCGTTTTCTAAAAGCCAAACATTTGTAAATTTTGCGGAACTGGCAAAATTTTCTTGTTTTCCCGCTATCGTTTCATAGAATCGATGTGTCCCATTTTGAATTGCCCCATAAACGGTGTCATTTTTATAAAGCGGAAAAATTTGGGTACTTTCCTTAATTAACTCCCTTCTGGATTGGTATTTGTCCGGCGAACCACACAATCCGTTTCTTAGATTATATAAAAATTCCTTCTTGTTTGAAATACCGTCCTTATCGTGTAAAAAATCAAGATTGGCACTCAGTAAATTTTCAAATTGGCGAATGTCGCAGGTATTGAAACCCACATCGAATAAAAGGCTGTCTTTTGAGAGTATGGTTTCATATAAATCCGAGTTTTCTTCAACTTGTCCAAGAAGAAAAGTAGATGTGAGGCATAAAAATGTGATTAGGGTTTTTTTAACTGTTTTATAATTTTTCATACTTGATTTTTCAAATGCTGGGTAAAATAAAAATACGCGCGATAAATTGATGAATAAACTCACTATTACACTTTCTGCAGAGCTGTCAAGTTCCATTTTTCCGCGGGAGGCGAACAACTTCGGATCGCTATCGTTGATTAGGCGATAGACCTGATAGGTCTGTTCTTTGATACTGAACTAAATTCAGCATGAATTGATGAATAAACTCCTAACTACACCCGCGCTTCCATAGCACGATTATGGCTCTCCGTAACAATCTGCCCGTCGAACAGGTTAACCACCCGGTGCGCAAAATGCGAATCATGGTCGGAGTGGGTGACCATCACGATGGTGGTGCCCTCTTGGTTCAGTTCGGTGAGCAGGTTCATGACTTCGAGTCCGTTTTTGGAGTCTAGGTTACCGGTTGGCTCATCGGCTAAGATCAGTTTGGGCTTGGTGACCACGGCCCTGGCAATGGCGACCCGCTGTTGTTGTCCGCCTGATAGCTGATGTGGAAAATGCTTTTCGCGATGGGCGATTTTCATCCGTTCCAACACTTTCATGACCTTCTCGCGGCGGCTGGTCTTGTTTTCCTTTAAATATATAAGAGGCAGCTCTACGTTTTCGAAAACGGTAAGCTCGTCGATCAGGTTAAAGCTCTGGAAAACGAAACCTAGATTCCCTTTCCGCAGTTGGGTACGTTGGCTCTCTTTTAGCCCTGCTACTTCGTTACCGGCAAAGTTGTAACTTCCCTCTGTGGGGTTGTCGAGCATGCCGATGATATTCAGCAGGGTGGACTTACCGCAGCCCGAAGGCCCCATAATGCCAACGAACTCCCCGTCCTCTACTTTGAGGTTTACCTTGTTCAAGGCCAAGGTCTCCACTTCTTCCGTTCGGAAGCTCTTTTTTAAATCTTGGATCTGTATCATATTTGTATTGATTTTAGGTATTCTTATATAAAGATATCTCTACTGCGCTCGGCACAGGCGTAGTCGAGCTGCTCGATGTGACATTCTATTTCAAAACTATCTTCTCGGCTTCCCCGAAACTATCATAGTTACTCGTAATCACCTTCTCCCCATCCTGCAAGCCTTCCAACACTTCATAATATCGGGAGTTCTGCTTTCCTATTCGGATGTTCCGCTTTAGGGCTTCCTCACCATCCGGGCCGACGACGAATATCCATTGACCGCCGGTGCTTTGAAAGAAACTGCCTTTGGGAAGCAACAGGGCCTCGTTTGATTCGCCCAACTGCAACTTGATGTTGTAGCTCTGTCCGGTACGGATGGTCAAAGGCCTACTATCGGTAAAAATGAGGTCGACCTTGAACTTTCCATTGCGGACTTCGGGATATATTTTGCGAAGACGTAAGGGATACTCCTCGCCGTTACGGTCGAGCACAGCGGTCAGGTCCCGGACGACGCGGTCGATATAGTGTTCATCGATGGTCGCCTCGATTTTGTAATCGGTCAGTACGTTGATCTGGCCGATACGTTCGCCCTGGGCGATGCTTTGCCCGATTTCGGCATCCAAGAAGCCCAACTGGCCGTCGGCGGGGGCGCGGACGTTCAAATGATCCAAGCGTTGATAGACCATGCCCAGGGTTTTTTGCATCCTTTCCAGATCGGCATCCAGTCCGGTCAGGGAAGTTTTTCGCAGTTCTTCGTCGTTCTCGGTCTGTAGTTTTACGATGTCGTATTGTTTCTGGGATAGCTCGTAGTTTTCCTTCGATATCTGATATTCTTCCCTTGAAATCAACTCATCCTTATAAAGCGCCTCGTTCTGCTCATAATTCCGTTTGGATTTTTGAAGGTCGGTGCTCACCGTGGCCAATGATTTTCGGCCATCTACCTGTCGTGAATCGAACTGCAATTTCGTCGAGCGCAGATCGTTCTGCTTCAGGGCCAGGTTACTCTCGCTTTGAAGGATATCTTCGTACAGGTTCATGTTCTCCAATTTCAATATAATGTCGCCTTTCTTCACCATGGCGCCTTCCTCGATGAGCTTTTCCTCGACACGGCCGCCCTCATAGGCATCCATATAAATAGTAGCGATCGGGGCCACATTGCCGTTGATGGTGATGTAATCGTCGAACTTGCCCTGGGTAACTTCCGCTACCGAAAGCTTGTCCTTTTCCGTGCGGAAAGTAGAGACCGAACTGGCGAATATCAATTGGTAGCCTGCAAAAAGTATGAGCAGGCTCAAGGCGATATAGCCGTAGTGTTTGGGGCGGAGTCCTTTTTTCTTTTCTAATTGTATGTCCATTTTTTATAATTCTTTTTTGTCCTTTTTGCGAAGGCGGAAATCTGTTTAACTTTAATCATTTAACCCTCATTCTATATCGAACACCGGCAGTCCCCTGTAAAAATCCAAAGTACTTTTGTTTATCTCCGATTTCAGGCGTACCTGAAGGTTCTCGTTCTGTGCGCCGGCAAATAGGTTTTTGGCGGTAAAAAGTTCCAAGGCGTTGATCAGTCCCTTTTCGTACCTTTTTTGGGCGATGGTAAAGGCCAGTTCTTGGGCTTCCATCTTTTGGGTGCTTTGTTCATACTCTACGACCAATGAATTGTAATCCTGTACCAAGGTCTGAATGGCCTG
>NZ_JBGTHY010000228.1:0-2296 GCF_041745955.1 Pricia sp. | reverse complement strand
GCGTGAACGTACATTCGCTTTACACCGTAACGCTCGCCGGCGGTTATGAGCCCGTTTAGGTGGGTGGTATGGCTATGTACGCCGCCATCGCTCAAAAGGCCTAGAAAATGGACGGGCCTATCGTGCTTTATGGCATAGGAAAAGGCTTCTCTCAGCACCTTCTCATCCTTTAACGTATCTTTTTCTATGGCCAGGTTTACCCTGGCAAGGTCTTGATAGACAATCCGCCCCGCACCCAAGTTCATGTGGCCCACTTCGCTGTTGCCCATCTGTCCTTCGGGAAGGCCCACGTTCATACCATCGGTCAACAAATTTGCGTTGGGATAGTCTTTGTAGAGCGAATCGACGAAGGGCGTGTTCGCATTGTCTATGGCGGAGACGCTGGGATCGGAAGATTTGCCCCATCCGTCCAAAATCATGAGTATTACTTTTTTGTTCATTTTCGAATTTTTAGCGGTTCCCAAAAATAAAGCTATCCGTTTAGTATACCCAGTATTTCCAATGGCTTTTTGAATCGTGTAGGTATCCAAAACGTTAAAAATATGTTATTTCCCAAGATATGGTGAAACAAAATAAGACAGGCTTCGTCTATTTAGTAGAGGAATTCAAAAAAATCCTTATAAAAATTCATCATTTCATCAATCTAAATCATTCATCATGAGAAAAACGATTCTAATTGTCTCCGCGGCCTGTATGGTCGCCGTGACCGGCCTTAACGCCAAGGAAATTTCAAGGGTAACCGATGTACCTGTCATCACCAAGAACATCAAAAACGTCGACCTCAGTTCGTTCTGTAAGGCCATCGTAAAAGGGGATTACAACACCGTAAAAAGTCTGATCGCTCTTGGCGAAGACATCAACCAGAAATCATTGGGCATGACCCCTGTTATGTTCGCCGCCCGTTACAACAAAGTGGAAATTCTGGAACTGCTAATCGAAAAAGGCGCCGACTTGAACATCAAAAGCAATAAGGGGTTTTCGGTAAAAAAATACGCGGAGCTATCTAACGCCACTGACGCCCTAGCGGTTTTGGAAGCGGCTTTAGGCAGTTGAAACTTTAGTGCGAGCTTTTTACGACACAAGAAAGAACCCGATTATCCAGCTGCGTGCGGATAATCGGGTTTTATTTTTTAAATGTATGTAATGAATAGTAGGTAGAAACAGCGGATTTCTAAAAATCAAATCCGTTCAGGGCCCTGTACATAAAGGCATAGACGGCCAAAAAGAGCATTAGGGCACAAAATACCGAATATACTTTTAGAAGTACAACGAGTATCTCGGGCTTACAATCCTTAAAAGCCTCAATGTATAGTGTTCGAAAATGTGATATAGTTCCCATACAGATGTGATAGTGTCACAGCTAAGGGGTTAACGTTTTTGGGGTAAGATATATTTGGGCTATGTAAATGTACGAAAATTAATGCATTACGGAAGACGGCCCAACGAATTTAACGGCAGTTGGACGAAAAAAAATACCTGCACCCTTCAACTTGAAACCTTCAAGACACCCTCTTCGTTGCGATATTTCTCGATCGATTCACGGATCCTTTCGATGCGGTTGCCGGGGTCGGGATGGGTACTTTGGAATTCCGGCATACTGCCCGAACCTCCTGAGGCGGCTTTTAAAATTTCCATTACTCGAATCATTTCCTCGGGATCGTATCCGGATTGCATCATAAAAAGTACGCCAAGATCATCGCTTTCCAACTCATCACCACGTCCATTTTTCAGCAGGGTGTTTTGGCCAATACCAGCTACCACTCCGCCCATATCCGCACCTACGGATGCCCCGGTCGAAACTGTCTGCCAAAACTCACTGTCCGCGATACGTTCTGCGGAGTGCCTTCCGATGACATGGCCGATCTCATGGCCCAAAACCCCGGCAAGCTGGCCCTCGTTCAGTTGTTTGAACAGGGCATAGGTGATAAATACCGGTCCACCGGGCAGGGCGAAGGCGTTGATGGTCTGGTCGTCGGCCAATAGATGGAAGTCATATTGATAGGGAGTCTCTTTGGCAACGCTGTTCTGTACCAGACTGTTGCCGATCTTGTCGACATAGGCCTGTAATTTTTCGTCGGGATAAAGTCCGCCGTACTGCTGTGCGATTTCCGGCGTACTTTGTAGCCCGATTGCAATTTCTTGATCGGCACTCATATTTATGGTCTGTGACCGTCCGGTATACGGGTTTTCCTCTTTGTTGCTGCAGCGTTGCACATAGGCAAAGGCCACGATGGCCAGCCCGATAAGTATCCGTATTTTCCAATTCCCTCCTCGCATGGTTAAGGTTTTGTTTAGG
>NZ_JBGTHY010000227.1:0-10209 GCF_041745955.1 Pricia sp. | reverse complement strand
GCATTAAAGACCAAACTTAGTTCCGGTCCGACGGGATTACCGTCCTCCTCGTTGGTTTCCGGTTTGATCAAATTAATTTTGGACTCGACTTCAATGCCGTACACAGTAGCTTTGTCTCCTGTATTTCGAAAAGTGAACAGGGCGCCATCAGATCCTCTGGCACGTACTTTATTGATGGGGTCTTCGATTGATTTATAAAACAATGATCCCGATATCAGTTGGCCCCTACTTGGAAAGAATTCCCATTTTAAATCGAAGTTGTTGGAAAAGGACGCCTCCAAAGCGTCTTCGCCTACCGTTCCAAAGACCTGTTGGCCCGTTGGCGATATGTACCGAAAGGGAGAAATTTCTTTAAATTCGGGCAACGTAATACTGCGGCTGGCAGCAAATCTTAGGGCATGTTCGTCGTTGATAGAATATTTTAGGTTTAAGCTTGGATAAAAGTTGGAGTAGTTCCTAGTTACCTGCCCAACATCACCGCCTGGGGCGTTGTTGACATCATAATCGACCACAAGGTCATCTAATTGTGCCCGGAAGCCCGTATTAAGGTTCCATTTGTCAAAATTAACGGTGAAAAGTACGAAAGCGGCCTTTGACTCGTATTCGCCGGAATATTCATCCTGAACTTCCCCGTCGGCATTCGATTGAAAAGAGGTTATATCAAGAAGGTTGTTTTGGAAGTTGGCCACCGTGAAGATTTGGTCAAAGTCGTCCAAAGAATTGGAGTTGGCCCTGTTCTCGCCAACGTTGGAGACCCCGTAAAAGGTGGATTTGAAATCCCTTGTTTTTCTCCTGTAGTTAATGCCCAGATCAATATAGAAATTTTTGGTCTCCTCCTCAATAACCTTAATCTGATTTTTTATCAAACCGTTATACTCCTCATCGTCTATTAATTGTGAAAGCTTACGGGATTCAAATCCACTGTTCTCGTAAAGAAAAACATTATTAGGATTAGAAGTAAAGTTTACAACATTCCGTATTCGGTTTGGCTCGTCGGCAGCGAGTTTATTATAGCTAACAGCCCAGTCCAACTCGTTTTTCTCGGAAATTTTATGATTCCCGATGAGTTGCTGTACAAATAATCGGGTCTGTTTTGTATTTTGATCCCTCAAGAAATCGGAAAAATCACCAATGGTCTCTTCTTGGAGATCGCCGTTACCATCCCTTCCCCCTTCGGACACAATATCATTAAGGGTATTTATGAAAAGCGTAACCGATTTGATAATGTTTTTTTGGTTCTGATAGGTCAAATCCAACAGTCCGTTGTTGACGTATTCGGTTTCCCATTGACTGAAATCGTTTATCGAATCGGTTACCGTTACCTGATCATAAATTTTAAACACGCCCGGGGTGAGGTATTGGTGCGATTTTTTATTGGACGCGGTCAAAAAGACCTTGAATTTGTTATCGAAAAAGGATTTTCCCGCGCTGAGATTGAATTGGCGGTCGATGGGTGTCTCGACCGTACCTGGATCCCACGATTGTTTGGTCAGCTGGTCGAAAATATCGACATCGGTATCATAAAATCCTAATGTTGTATAGTCGTAGTTGGCGGAGACCTTAAAATTATCATCTGAACCATCACCTATGGCATTGGTATTGACACCGCCAGTGATGCCGACTTCAAGTTCTTCCGTACCGTTCAGTTCCCTTGAAGCAATGTTAATATTTCCAGAAGCCTGATCGGCCGAGACTGACGCGGAATAGGTCTTGCTTATACTAACGTTCTGTATTACTCTGGTCGGAAAAAGTCCCAAGTCAATATTCTTCTTTTCAATATTATCGGAGGGAATGGGTAGACCGTTGAAAGTGGTTACCAAATATCTATCCCCAAGCCCCCTTACGAAAACGTCTCCTGAGGCCTCACTTTCCGTAACCCCGGAAATTTTTGTTGCGGCCGACTTCACGTCCGATATCCCTAAATTCCCAAGTTCGATGGCACCGATACTTTCCTTGATTTCTATAGCTCTTTTTTGGTCAAGAAGCAATGCAGTCTCAGAATCCTTTCGGGCCGATGTGGTCACAACGACCTCATCCAAAGAAACCCCTTCCGAAGCGCTCATAGGCACATTTATTTCGCTGACCTTGCCAGCTTCGACATTTACATCGGGAATCTCGACCGTCTCATACCCCAAATAGCTGTAGACCACCGTATAAGTGCCAGGGTCAAGACCAGCGATTTCATACAATCCGTCAAAATCGGTAGTAGTGCCAGTTGTCGTTCCTTTTATTAAAATATTCGCAAAGGCCAATGGTTCATTATTATATTCTTTGTCAGTTAATTTACCTGCGATACTTCCTTTGTCCTGTGCACTACCATAAACGGCTAAAATAAGTATCAGGAGCGTTAAGCTATTTTTCATTAAATAGGGTTCTATCTTTGGCGCAAAGAACGCCACAAGCTGTAAAACCCATGTTACCTCCACGTTAAACCTATATTGCAATATCGTTACCATAATGTTATGACATTAAATCAACGTTAAGCCGGTTTGACCTAGTTGTATTATCTTTATCTTCGACCGATTAAACAAAACAATGGCATCCGATGAAAAAAAAAGACATCAAGATACTTTTAGTAGACGACGAGCCCGATATTCTTGAGATTGTCGGTTATAACCTTACCTCGGAAGGCTATCAGGTATTTACCGCAAAAAATGGGGTTGAAGGGGTGGCCATGGCCAAAAAAAAGGAGCCACATTTGATCATTCTCGACGTTATGATGCCAGAAATGGATGGTATGGAGGCCTGTGAGAAAATACGCAAGATAAAGGGACTCGAAAATACCATCATCACCTTTCTGACGGCGCGGGGCGAGGACTATTCCCAAGTGGCGGGCCTTGATGCAGGGGCCGATGATTATATCAACAAACCGATCCGGCCCAAGGTTTTGGTGAGTAAAGTGAAGGCCCTGCTGAGAAGGCTCAAGGAAGATGACGGCACTCAAGACGATATTACCAAAGTCGGCAACATCGTTATCAATCGGGAGGAATATAAGATCATCAACCAGGGCAAAGAGCTTATTTTGCCCAGAAAGGAATTCGAACTTCTGGCCCTTTTGACCTCAAAGCCCAATAAGGTGTTCAAACGTGAAACTATTTTAGATCGTGTTTGGGGCAGCGAAGTGGTCGTCGGCGGGCGTACCATTGACGTGCACATTCGCAAGCTGCGCGAAAAAATCGGGGAAGAGCATTTTAAGACGGTCAAAGGAGTAGGGTATAAGTTCGTGCTGTAATGGCTATCAGGCTACAAAGATCCTATCGGTTCGCCCTGCGATCATCCCTTTTGATCACATTGATTTTCGCCTTGGTTCTGGGTATCCTACTCTTCTTTTTCCACACGTTTGACCTTTTGATCGTTATGCTAACCACCGTAATCCTTTTTTTAGTGTCCTTCCTCATCCTTCAAATCCGAATAGAAAAATTTATTTATCGGAGGATAAAACAGATCTATGACGACGTAGCCCTTTTGGAATCCTCGACACTGACCTCCGATCCGATTACGACCGATATGCGGACGCTGACCGAAGAAATCGAAAAGTTCGCCAAGGACAAGAAAGTCGAGATCGACACGCTAAAGGTGCGAGAGGCGTACCGGAAAGATTTTTTGGGAAATGTATCGCACGAACTCAAAACTCCGCTTTTTACGGTTCAAGGATACATAGAGACCCTTTTGGATGGTGCCATGAACGATAAGAACGTGCGCAAAAAATACTTGCTGCGCGCCAGTAAAGGGGTCGATAGGCTCATTTATATTGTAAAAGATCTTGACCTCATCACCAAGCTCGAAGTCGGGGAACTCAATTTGGATAAAGAAAATTTCGATATCGTAGAGCTTATCCAAAGCATTTTCGACCAGTTGGAAATGAAAGCGGGTAAAAGGAACATCGTACTCACTTTTGATATGGAGTATCCACAGCCGATCTACGTCTTGGCCGATAAAGAAAAAATAGAGCAGGTCATCACAAATCTTTTAGTCAACTCCATAAAATATGGTCGGCGCGACGGTACCACGGAAGTCAGTGTCGAAAACCTGATCAAAAACAAGGTAATCGTGAGGATAACCGATAATGGCGAAGGTATTCCGAAGCGCTACATACCCCGTCTTTTCGAACGTTTCTATAGGGTCGACCAAAGCGGAAGCCGCAAAGAAGGCGGATCGGGCCTGGGCCTCGCCATCGTTAAGCACATCATCGAGGCCCACGAAGAAAAGATCTACGTCGAAAGTGAGATCGAGGTAGGGTCCGAGTTTTCGTTTACCTTGGAAAAGAGTAAGGTAGGGGTCTAACATAAGTTGTTTCTTCACATAGTATTTCATTAGCTTTGTCGGGTATTGGCCGGAAATCTTAAAATGAGGTAGTGGGAAGTAAAAACAAGCTCAAAAGGTTCAAGGAAAACGAACAGTTTACAAACGTCATCCAACCTGATCGGGAAACGATTAAAGAAGGATTTTCCCTCAAAGGAAACTGGGCATCCCATTTCGGCAACAGTAACCCGGTTGTGCTCGAACTCGGCTGTGGAAAGGGAGAATATACCGTAGGTCTCGCCCATCTCGATCCCGAGAAGAATTTCATCGGTATAGATATTAAAGGTGCCCGTCTATGGCGGGGCGCCAAGACCGCCTTGGAAGAAAACCTTGAAAATGTTGCCTTTCTCCGTACCCAAATCGAACTGATTGACGAACTTTTTGCCGAGAACGAGGTATCCGAAATATGGATTACCTTTCCCGACCCCCAGATCAAGTACAAGCGGACCAAGCACCGCATGACGAACCCCGATTTTTTGGATAAGTATAAGAGGATTCTGCATCCTAAGGGCTTGGTACACTTAAAAACGGATAGCGAATTTATGCACGGTTATACTTTGGGATTATTGCAGGGTCTGGGATTGGAAATCATTTACGCCAACCACGACGTTTATAAAAATGAGGGCAGTCCGAAAGAAGTTATCGGAATACAGACTTTTTACGAAAAGCAGTATCTTGACAAGGGGAAGGCGATAACGTATATTCAGTTCAGGATTTCTTGAATTTGAATTTTCTATGGCCGGCGGGATTGAACCCTCCTCTGGCGGGCAGGCTTGAACCTGACTATGAACTTGTGCTTGAACCCTCCTCCGGGGGGCAGGCTTGAACTTGACAACAATGCATCACCTTTTCATCCTTTTCTTCGCTACGTTCTCGGCAGCCTTTATGGCTACGGTGCCACCTGGGCTGTTGAATATGAACGCGGCAAAGGTAAGTGTCGAGAAAGGGAAGGTGAACGGCATTATTTTCAGCATCGGGGTGTCTAGCATGATTATGTTGCAGGCGACGGTTGCGGTCTATATCTCTAGATTCTTGGACAATAACCCAGAAGTGATCGCCTTACTGTTGAAAATCGCCACTGTTGTTTTTGCTTTTTTCGCCGTATATTTTTTTTGGGCCGCCAAACGGAATAAAGTACCAAATCCCGAATTGGTCAAGATCAGTAAAAAGAACAGTTTTTTAAAGGGGATAGGCTTAGCGGCGGTCAATTTATTGACCATTCCCTACTACAGCGGCCTCAATATCATGTGGAACGCCTCCGGGTGGATACAGTTCAAGGCCTCGGATATAGCGATTTTCATTCTCGCCGCCGGTCTGGGTACTTTTTCGGTACTTTATATGTACACCATTTATTTTAATAAGCTGGAAACCAAAACCGATCGCTTTTCAAGGAATTCCAATTATATTTTAAGTGGATTGATGGTGGTTTTGTTGGTGATTACGTTGATTCGGATATTTTATTGACGGGTGACGGGTGACGGGTGACGGGTAACGGGTGACGGGTGACGGGTGACCGATGCGTGGGGTTGAATTTTTTGACCTTGAATCTTAAATACAAATCATGGATTTCGATACTAAAAACTTCTTCCAAAAAGTCTACGAAGTGGCGCGGCAGATTCCCGAAGGCAGGGTGACCTCGTATGGTGCCATTGCCAAATATTTGGGTACCGCCCGCAGTGCCAGAATGGTCGGTTGGGCGATGAACGGTGCCGGAAGCATGCCCGAGGTGCCCGCGCATCGCGTAGTGAATAAAATAGGACTGCTCACCGGAAAGCACCACTTTGATGGTACAAATCTGATGCAGCAGCTTCTGGAAAACGAGGGCATCAAAGTGATCGACCATCAGATTGTGGATTTTGACACCCATTTTTGGGACCCGTTCAAAGAGCTTTAAAAAGGGAAGATCTGCAGGGTATGAGCGAAGCACGAACGATCTTTGTAGGTCTGGCCGGTTGGGAACACGCATCTCGCACAGACCCACAATGAGGTCGCTCCGCAACAACACCTTGCAGGCAGCGAAGACGAAGCGAGGTCAATCTATCAATCAAACGTCAACGTAAAAACCGTATTCTCTTTTGAGGCCGCCTGAATACTGCCCCCGTGCAATCGCATGATCTGTTTTGAGAGACTAAGGCCGATACCCGTTCCGGTATTTTTAGTAGTGAAGAAAGGCACGAAAATTTCATCGAGATGTTCTTGGGGAATTCCCGGGCCGTTGTCCCAGACTTTTACGATCTTCTTCCCTTTATCGTCGATACCCGCTAAAAATTTTATCTGTTCCTTTTTGTCTGATCTGTCTAAGGATGTTTTATCCGTCGACGCACTACTTTCTTGAATTCTAAGAGACTGTTGTGCGTTTTTTCCGAGGTTAAAAAGTACCTGCGTAATCTGTTTTTCGTCGATAAAAAGTTCCAGGTCCTTCGGGTCGACGATGACTTCGATATCGATTTGTTCCTGACCGCTATCCCCGCCTATCAAAAGCTTTATTTTTTCAAGCAGGTTTTGGGCGGGAATGAGCGTCTTGTCCGGCTCTGGTACACTGAGAAACGTGCGGTACGACTGCACGAACCCCATGAGGTCTTTCCCTTGCTCTTTAATAATTTCCAGTCCTTTGACCGTACTTTTCATGTGGTGTTCGGCAAATTCTTCGGTGGTCAGCAATTGTCCCTCCTTCTTAAAATATTTCAATACGGATTCCGAAATGGAGGTTATCGGGGTAATGGTGTTCATGATCTCATGGGTCAGTACACGGATGAGTTTCACATAGGAATCCGTTTCCTTTTCGTCCAGTTCCCTACGGATATCCTGTACGACCACCAGCAACAACGATTGTTTTTCTAGGTGGATAGTGGTGGACTTCAACGCCAACTGTATCTTCTCCCGTTCGTTGGTCAACTGAAACGTCTTGCTTTCGAAGGGTTGCAGGTTTTCAAATAATCCGTAAAGTTTTTCGTCGACTTGGTTCAATTGTTTGATGTGGTTCAGCGGACGATAGTTCAGCAGCTTTTCGACGGTGGGGTTGGCATACAGAATGTGTCCCTTCGGGTTGATGGTCAGGATGCCGATATCGGCCTGTTTCAAGATTTCCTGATAATACTGCTCTTGCGCCTGTTTTTTAAGATGGATGTCCTGAATCATCGCATTCAGCATGTTCAGGCTGTGGTTCAGTTCTTCCAAGGATTTTACGCTCAGTTTTTCGGGAAACCGCAGGGTGAAATCCTCATTCTTGATCGCATCGAAAAAATAGGCGATTTTCCGATTGGTCTGGTTGACGTAGCGGATCAGAAAAACGGTCTGTAGCGCTAGGAAGCCAAATAGAAGTACGGATAGCACATATTGCCCATCAAAAAAGAAAAAGCCTGCTCCCATGGCGGCCGCCGAGATAAGGAGTATCCGGAAGATCAATTGCCAATATATGTGTCTGCTTACCATTGTAAAATTCAAATACGGATATCAAACTCAAATTCAAGCTTGATTTTAGAAGGGTTTACGTCTGCCCAATTCAACCACCACTGATTACTTTTTCTTTTTGAGTTTGTTATAAAGCGTCTGCCTCGAAATGCCCAATTGCTCGGCCGCCGCACTGTAATTGCCGTCGTTCTGGTCCAAGGCCTTGGTGATCATCAGTAGTTCCATTTCTTCCAAGGTTTCCGGACCGGTTGTTGCGGAAGTTGTCGATTTTGCATCCAACAGAAAATCCTCCGGTTGTAAAAGGTTTCCTTCGGATAATATTACGGCCCGCTCCAGGGTATGCAAAAGTTCGCGGATGTTTCCCGGCCAGGCATAGGACATTAATTTTTCTTGGGCCGCTTGGTTGATGCGCAAACCTTGTTTGGCGTATTTGGCGGCGAATTTTTTGAGGTAAAAATCAGCCAAGACCAGAATATCGCCTTCCCGTTCCCTCAGCGTAGGCACTTCAATGCGGATGGTGTTGATACGGTAGAGCAGATCTTCCCTAAAAAGTCCGTCCTTGACCATTTTATCCAGATTTTCGTTGGTGGCGCATATCAAACGGATATCCACAGGAATCGGTTTGTTCGACCCGACCCGGACGATTGTCTTGTTCTGAATGGCCGATAACAGTTTCGCCTGGGCTTGAAGGGAAAGGTTTCCGATTTCATCCAAGAACAAAGTGCCGCCGTTGGCAGCTTCGAACTTGCCGGCGCGGTCTTCCTTGGCGTCCGTAAACGACCCTTTGGTATGGCCGAAAAGTTCGCTTTCGAACAGGTTTTCGGAGATGGAACCCATATCCACTGAAATAAACACCTCGTTGCTACGGCCTGATAGTTTATGGAGTTCACGGGCGATAAGTTCCTTGCCGGTACCGTTTTCGCCGGTTACCAATACATTGACTTCGGTTTTGGCAACCTTGGAGGTAAGTTTCAAAACGGCATTCAGCGCTTCCGAGTTGCCGATAATGGAATTTTTGCTCTGGTTGATGACCTGTTTGAGGTTGCTCTCCGTTTGTTTGAGTTGGGAAACTTCTTTCTGTGATTTCCGCAGTTCATAGGCCGATTTTACCGTGGCCAGCAGTTTATCGTTGTTCCAAGGTTTCAGTACAAAATCCGCAGCGCCTTCTTTCAGGGCCTTTACGGCCAAGTCTATGGCACCGTAAGCGGTCATCATGATCACAGAGATTTGGGGCGCCTTTTTTCGGATTTCCCGAAGCCAAAAAATGCCCTCGTTACCGGTGTTCACCCCGGCCGAAAAATTCATATCCAACAAAACAATGTCATACGTATCCAAATCGGGAAAAGAAGAGATCTGATTCGGATTTGAAATCGTCTTTACCGTCTTGTATTCGAACTGCAAAAGGATTTCCAAAGCGCTTAGTACACTTTTGTTGTCGTCGATTACCAATATTTTTGCATCCAGCATGGGATAAAGTTAAAGAGTTTTATTCATCCATCATCCATCAAAACCATCCCATAAAACTACAATTTCAAAACCGTTCCACCTCCAAAACTGTCAAAATATTTGACGTCGACTGTACATATATTTGACACTTTAATCCCATCCCATCCAAATAATAAAAAATAAACAACTAATAATCAGTAACTTACATTCTTGGCACGACAGTAGCATATAGTTTGGTACACCAGTTACCCTATGAACCGATATTTAACCATACTAGTCTTTTTAATTTCGATGATCGTAACTAAGCTTCAAGCCCAGGAAAAATGGACGCTGGACGAATGTGTGGCCTACGCATTGGAACATAACCTTCAGTTGAACGATTTCAAATATGCGGTGCAATCCGATCGGGAAAGCTATCGGCAGTCCGTCAGAAACCTATTGCCGAACATCAGCGCCAATTCCGATTACAACATCCGGTTCGGCCGTTCGATAGATCCCAACGATAACAGTATCGTCACCACCGACTTTTTCTCGAACAATTTTAACTTGAACGCCAATGTGGATCTTTTTCGGGGCTTTCAAAAACTGAATACGATCAAGGCCTCCAAATTTCTCTATAAAGCGATCCAGAAAGAGACCTTACAGGAAAAATATATTTTGGCCTTCCGGGTGATGCAGGCGTTTTACGATATCCAGTTTTATGAGGGATTGGTGGTCATATCCAAGGAACAGTTAGCAGTGTCGCAGAACAACTATGACCTGGTAGAACGGCAGATTGAACTGGGCCTGAAGGCCGGTGCAGACCTCTACGAGGCGGAATCGTTATTGTTGACGGATAAGTTGAACCTGACCCAAAGCGAGAACCAGCTGGTCGCCGCAAAATTGAATTTGATACAGCAAATGAACCTAGAGGACGCCAAAACGATTTCCATACAGACCGAAATGGCGGAAAAAAAGGATGAGACCAATATTTCCGAAATGCAATCGGATTCCATCTTCACCGAAGCCAAGAATTTTATGCCCATCGTCAAGGCCCAGGAGCTTCGGGTC
>NZ_JBGTHY010000226.1:0-6583 GCF_041745955.1 Pricia sp. | reverse complement strand
TATAGAGGTCAGTAGTTAGCTGCATATGATTTCTTTCTGGTAAATTTTGTCCGCCTTTACCATCCGCACTATCAGGTTGTTGAATATGGTCCCTTTGCTTTGGGAGCGGTTCAACCGATAGCAGAACGCGTCGAAATATCTTTCCACGTGGAAATCGCTTACCCACGAGTATGTCGTCCTTATCCATGATTTTATCTGGTGGATCATGGTATGGAGCGCCTTGAAGTTCAGCCCCCCGTTGGTCGGTATCTGTTCGATGTCGTACTTCTTTGCCAATGGCCAATAGCCCCGCCATTCATCGGTGGTCATCTTTGCCGTCCCGTCTATATGCGCGTCGAACATCTTTTTGATCTCCTTGCCCGAGAAGTTGTCGATCTTCATCGAGTACATCCTCCTTTCCTTTCCGCCTTCGGTCAACTGTACGGCGCACACTGCCTTTTTTTTCTTGCTGTCGTAGCTCCGCCCTATCTTGCCCTTTTCCCTGCCGCCGACCACGAACTCGTCGATGTGGACCGTACCGTCCATGGGATGGTTGCCGCTGGACCTCATGGCCTCCCTGACCTTGTGCATGAACAGGCGGGCGGTCTTTTCCGTGATCCCGAAGCGTACGCCCATGTAGCTAGCCGATAGGCTCTTGGTAGTGGTCGCCATCTCGAAACAGATGAAGAAGGCCTTGCGCACCCCGAACCTCACCCTGTGGAAAAGCGTGCCGGCGGGGGCGGACTCCGTATGCCCGCAGATGTTGCAGATCCTCGAGAAATCCCTGCGCTGCTGGGCAGCGCCATGCCCGCACCTGTTGCATTGGTAACCGTCCTTCCACTTGGCCTGCGCAAGATATTCCTTGCAGTCCAGGTCGGTCTTGAAGCGATCGGAGAACTCTATCAGGTTTTGGCCTCTGAAAATATCCATATAATCCCTATTTTTGTTGACTTCAAAGTTATGCAATTATCTACTGGCCTCTATCATATTATTTGGGTTCCAAAGTACAGGTTTCGCATATTGAAGGGTGCCATAAAGGAACTGGTCGAGCATGATATCAGGTCGTTGTGCCAATGGAAGGAGTCTATCGTCAAAGGCAAGATTGCGTTCAAGCTTTTCAAGAGCTACCCGAAACTGAAACAGAAGCCCTACTTGGGGAACCATTTTTGGGCCTGTGGTTATTTTGTCAGCACGGTCGGGCTTGGTGAGGACACCATACGGAAGTACGTCAAGTATCAGGAGAAGGAGGAGAAGATGGTAGAAGATCATCAACAACGGTTCGATTTTTAGCACAGGCCCCGGTCGGCCCCTATGAGGGCTAGCCAGAGCCACCTTCTAAGAAGGTGTGATTTTTACTTGTAAAAAAGCATTGATTCTAAAGCTAATGTTTTCTTCAATTGACCACCAAAATTTTGTAGGGTTTGGAAACGCGCTTATTTGTATTATTCCGCTATACTAATTCTCCAGATCGTATCGGTAACATCATCGGTAACCAGTATGGAACCATCGGGAAGTATAGCGGTACCAACGGGGCGACCGTAAACCTTATCCTTTTTATTGTCAACGATAAAACCGGTCAAAAAATCTTCAGGTTTACCGGCTTGTTTCCCATTTGCGAAAGGAACAAAGACCACTTTATACCCCGATAGAACCTGCCTGTTCCAAGAACCATGTTGCGCAACAAAAGCGCCGTTTAGATATTTATCCGGAAATGAACTGCCGGTGTAGAAGGTCAATCCCAATGATGCCGTATGGGGGCCAAGGTTAACATCTGGTAAAAGGGCTTCTTCTATTTCGGCAGAAGGGACCCAATCTACCCGTGGGTCTTCGTTTTGGCCGTAATACACATAAGGCCATCCGTAAAATCCGTCTTCCTCTACGCTGGTCATATAATCCGGCACCAAATTATTGCCTAGCCCATCGCGTTCGTTTACCGCCGTCCACAATTCGTCGGTACTGGGATTCCAATCCATACCTACCGGATTTCGTAGACCCGAAGCGAATACCCTAAGCTCGGAGCCATCGGGATTAATTTCTAAAATATCGGCTTTCATAAATTCCGCCTCGGGACCCTTTTCACCAATATTGGAGCCGCTACCAATGGCAATATAGATTTTCGAGCCGTCTTTGCTGGCAATAATATTCCGTGTCCAGTGCCGATTATACTTTCCTGCCGGTAACGTCGTAATCTTTTCGGCTTGACCTGATATCCGCGTTTGACCCGATTTATAGGGAAAACGCAACAATCCATTGGTATTGGCCACGTAGAACCAGTCATCTAATACTAGCATTCCGAAAGGTTGGTCCAGTTCCTTTTCTAAAAAAACGGTTCGCTCATCGGGAAGTCCATCATTATCTGTATCTCGAAATAAGGTTATAACATCGGCACTATTCTTAAAGCTTTTCGACTTTGATGCACCAATGACCCATGCGCCAACTTTTTTCCACCAGGGGTAGTTTGAATTGCTTTGAGCAACGAGTACATCGCCATTGGGAGTAACATACATCCACCTTGGATTCTTGAGACCGTCTGCATATTTCGTGACTACAAAACCGGAAGGGGCCTTTGGCGTTCTGCCCTCAGGCCAACCGATGACTTTAGAGTAATTGGAATAGGATTTTGATGCCGATATCGGTGGCAACGAATCTACGGTCTGTGCGTAGGCCATTGCCGATATAAAAAATGGGATAGATACACTAAAAATAGAATGTTTTTTCATGATGGAATTAAGTGTTAAACCATTTCTCTCAACATTAAATTACACGTAATAATCAAAAGTACACGACGGATAAGAATCTCTTGATTTGAAACATTGTGTTTTTTAACTCTATGACTTGGGTACTTAGATAGAAATAGGACGTGATATTGAATACATTATCAACTCCTTTTTCTTTTAGGGCTTTGATGCACGGATACCGTAAATAGGGAGCAAGGATTTCCCACGTGTTGCTCAGATGTGTAAAGATGCAATAGGTAGACCTGATTATTCTTCAGTTCAAACTTTCTCTGCCTACAAAAGTTATCCAATATTATAATCCGCTGGCAACGATTTCTTCTTGAAACTTTTAGTGGGCTATGGGCAAACTACAATTTTATTCCTAACTATTGAAGTATACCCTAAAATTAATCACGACAGTATAAGCCAAAAAACCTATTAATGATCACCTGCATATCAATGTGGCAGCTTGTGCCTCAAAACTCCATAATAAAAGGTTCCAAACAATGCCCCTGCAACTACAGCAAATATCGACAGATAACCCGTACCGGCCAGCACGTACATAGGCCCGGACATGCTCCAGACAAAGCCCATCCCAAACCAAAAATAATACCGCCAATCAAGTACCTGGCCACACTTTTATTCTTTGGATGAAGCTGCATTTCCCTTCCACCGATCGCTTTGATTTTCTTACGTTTTATAATCTGGATGCCTATGATACCCAATACCAATGCCGAACCGATGATACCGTACATATGGAACGAACCGAATTGGAACATCTCATAAATCCTGAACCAAGAGGCCGCTTCCGATGTGTACATTACAATCCCAAAGAATACACCTGTGAACAAATATGTTACATATTTCATACTGTAAAAATTAAGGGTAATAAAAAATGGACCATTACAAGGCCACCTATAAAAAAGCCGATTACGGCAATCAGCGATGGAAGTTGTAAATTACTTAAGCCTGATATGGCATGGCCGGAAGTACAACCACCGGCATAGCGTGCCCCGAAGCCTATCATAAAACCACCGAGGATTAGAATAGTAAGTACAAATAGATAGTTTAGCTGTTTGGATGCAAAGAGTTCCGGTGGCAGGTATGCTTTTCCAGCACTTTCGATACCATAATCTTGGGAAAGCTGCTTTGCGACTTTCGGATTAATTTCCACCGTATTGTTGGACATATATTGCGAAGCCAAAAAACCCTCCGATTACCGCACCTAAAACGACCATCAAGTTCCAACGTTTCTTTTTCCAATAGAACCTAAAAAATTCCGATGCTTTCCCTGCACCACCAATGCAACACATTGTGCGTAGATTTGAGGACATTCCGAATTGTTTCCCCGCAAACAACAGAATGAACTTTGTAAGTGCAATTAAAAAGCCAGCAACATACCAGGGCCAAGGAGCATGAATCCAATACATATTCTTATTTTCTTAAATGCAAAGTAATGGATTTTAGAGGTTGCCCACGGTACAAAAGTTACACTTGCCAATCTATCGAGTAGAACAAAGTTTATCATTCCACATAGGGTAAGTAACAAATGTTACAAATCTATTGATTCATGTTCTTTACATTTGCAATGATTTTGAAAGCTCAAACTTACATATCGGTACTCTTGTTTTCCATTTTTTTGGTAAAGTTCCTTGCCATAGATGCGAACGGGCTGAATATTCTTTTTAGCGGAAGCGATATCACCTTCGTGAATCCAAATTGTAAAAAGAAGAACTCCCCGAAGCTGTTAGAAAATACAGCCAATTTTTCGCAAGCTGAACTTGTTTCTTCACAAATGGTTCATTTGAACGGGCTTTGTAATTCGCAGTTTCAAATCGAACTGTTCTCTTGGGATACTGATATATCCGAACCCCCTATAACGTATAGCGAACATTCCCCTTCGATGTTATCCTATCTATATCTGGATACCATTTTTCCTCCTCCACGATTATTCTAAATACCATTCTGCAGTATTTAAAGACGGTTCCACCATTGTATTTTTTTGATAAAAAGAAATATAAATTGCCGATATAGTTCGGTAGGTACCGGAAATACTATCTTTTTTTAAACATTTATAAATGACGACAAAGATTTTAATTAATCGTCGTTCCATACAGTTGTTGCGCATTCTGGTCAGCGGAATCTTTTTGGTAGCAGGTACTAATCACTTGCTGAATATTGAAAAGACCGCTCAACGAATTGAACAAGCCAGCTTCAAGGGTATCGCTTATTTTTTCGGCGAGCCTGAACTGCTTATTGTTCTTTCCGGAATCGTTATGGTGACAGCAGGTTTCTTATTCTTGATAGGATATAGAACAAAATGGGCGGCGATCATCTTAATGATGGTACTAATTCCAATTACACTAACGGTTCAGGTGGGCCAAATTACTACCCTTGGACCTCTATTTAAAAACGTTGCAATTTTAGGTGGACTTCTTTTCTTTACCCTGAACGACACCGATAATCTTTTAAAATAAATTAAAATGAAAACATTCACTATTAGCTCAATCTTTTTAATACTGGTCTTGTTTAGCAATGGTAAGACACAGGCACAGCATCATTATAGTCATAAAAAGAACAATTATGTGGTTCTCACCAAAAAAGTACCACAACTGCAACCCATATTATTGACGGCCGAAGCACTAAAAGAGGAAGATGGCAAAGCTTTCGGCGATTTTCAGGTTATTATCTGTGGTAAGGAAATAGGGGATATTACCGATACCGAAAAGATGGGTGATTTTATCGAAGAAGCAGAAAAAACCGGAGTACATCTCGTAGCCTGCGGTTTTTCGCTAAATAAGTTCAAAGTTGACAAAACAAAAGTCCCAAAGGAGATGAAGACGGTCGAAAATGGGATTCTCTATAATTTCCAACTTCAAAAAAAGGGGTATAAAAGTCTAAGCTTATAAAGCTTGATATTAAAATAAAAATTAAAAAATGGATAGTAAAAATATAAACCAAAAGAATACTTGGATACAATACGGAGTTTTTGCGGTAGTAGCTATAACACTTTATGCAACGGGAATACACATTGAGGTCATCGGTTTTGCACAACGGGGCTTGCTGGCTACCGGATTGATGAACCCTAATGTAAAGGAAATAGCCCAAGTGCGGAACGATGAAAATCAAATCGCCAATTCGCCATCTGCGACCGAAGCGGATTTTAACTTAAAACTGCTCGATGCGGATGGTAAAACGATATCGCTTGGAGCATTGAAGGGGAAGGTAATATTTATGAATATGTGGGCCACCTGGTGCCCCCCTTGTATCGCCGAGATGCCTAGTATCGATAAGTTGCACGATGAAATGGGAGATGATGTTGCTTTTGTAATGCTTTCGCTCGACAAGGATTTTCAGAAGGCCAAAGACTTTGACAAGCGCAAGGGGTATGACCTGCCTATTTATACCCCAGGCAATAACCTTCCCGCGATGTATCAATCATCCTCAATTCCCACTACCTATGTTATCGATGCCGATGGAAATCTGGTAATGGCAAACAAAGGAATGGCTGATTACAATAATCCGCAGTTCAAAGAATTTCTAATAAGTTTAAAATAAAGAATAACAAATAACCTAAGAAAACCGCAACGGAGGGGAAATCGATGTGGTTTTTGCTCTTAAAAGACCGGGCTAGATAAAATCGTTTACCTTATCGCCTAGATCATAAACGGTAATACCCTTCATTTGCTTTTTCAGAATACTGCTGCCAGCTGCACTACGATACCCGCCCGCACAGTGTACAACTAGAGGTTTGTCCATCGGTATTTTATCACTCGTATCGCGCAACGAGTTCAAGGGATGTGACAGGGCATTCTCAAAGAATTTACCTTTGGCCACTTCGCTCTTGTTGCGAACATCTATAATGGTATAGTTGCCCGGGTTTTTTT